>NZ_JBVAPG010000023.1:0-70925 GCF_055413685.1 Bradyrhizobium sp. LeoA1Lang
ATGCTTCGACGTATCCATTCCAATGCGGATAATCTGCGTCACGGACGGCTCCCTCGTTTGAGATTTCGACAACCTCATTCTGGCACAACTGATGCCGTAGGGGGCCGTCCACCCCATCAACCACAGGACCTCATTGTTACCCTCGCTAGGCGCCCCGGCCCGCTCTACAACGCGGGCCGGTGGTTGTGGGTCCCGGCTTTCGCCGGGACGACAGCTTACGCCTTCAGCAGCCCTTCCTTGGTCAGCGCTTCCTGCACCTTCGGCCTAGCGGCGACGCGGGCCTTGTAGGCGGTGAGATTGGGCAGGCCCGACAGGTCGAACTTCATCCGGTCGGCCCAGGCCAGCATCGTGAACAGATAGCCGTCGGCGACGGTGAACTGGCTGCCGAGGAGGTAGTCGCGCCCGGCAAGCTGGCCGTCGATATATTTGAACTTGCCCATCAGACGGTCCTTGAAGAACGCCTTGGTGTCATCGGACAGGACCGGCGCGAACAGCGGGCTGAAATTCTTGTGCAGCTCGGTGGTGATGAAATTGAGCCACTCGAGGAGCTTGTAGCGCTCGGCGCTGCCGTGGGCCGGCGCCAGGTTCTTGCCCGCGGCACGGTCGGCGATCATCTGTACGATCACGGGGCCTTCGGTGACCAGTTCGCCGGAATCGAGCGCCAGTGCCGGCACCTGGCCCTTAGGGTTTATTTGCAGGAAATCGTCGCCATTTTCCAGTTTCTTGGCGCGTACATCGACTTTGACCAGCTCGTAGGGCAGGCCGGCCTCCAAGAGCGCGATATGGGGCGAAAGCGAGCAGGCGCCGGGCGAATAGTATAATTTCATCGGAGATCTCCTCTCGAATTCTTGTTGGCCTTTTTCCTGTTGGCCTTGGGCGTCGGACCGACTAAATGCACATGCATGATTAGTCAAGATTGATGCAGGTGCATTGAGTACGGTACACTTCGTGCTGACGATGACGGACTAGGCCATGAAACGCAAACCATCGACCGAGGCGACCGCCGCCTGGATCCGCCTGATGCGGGTGCAGAGCCGGGTGCTCGACGCCGTCGAGCAGGACCTGAAGAAGGCCGGTTTTCCGCCGCTCGCCTGGTACGATGCCCTGCTCGAGCTGTCGCGCGCGCCGTCGGGGGAGTTGCGGCCGGTGGAGTTGGAGCGTCAGATGCTGCTGCCGCAATATTCAACGTCGCGGCTGATCGACCGCCTGGTGGACGAGGGGCTGGCGGCCCGTCGCGAATGCAAGGTCGACAAGCGCGGCCAGTTCGTCGAGATTACCGAGGCGGGACGTGAATTGCAGAAGCGGATGTGGGGCGCCTATTCGGCGGCGATCGAGAAGCATGTCGGGTCGAAACTGTCTGATACCGACGCGGTCAAGCTCTGCGCGCTCCTGGACCGGCTGGGATGTTCCTGCAGCGACGCCAAGCCGCCTGCGATAAGAGACGGCGTGACAGCCCGATGATATCATTGTTGCCACCAGCATCCGCGGGCCGCCTGGTTCGTGGATGCCCCTGCCACCGCGCGCATTCGATCGAAGCGCTTCAGTATCGGAATTCGTATGGCGCGTGACCAGATCGATATGACGCCACTCCAATCGCGCGACGAACTGGTCGCGTGGATCGAGGCGGGCGTGAAGGATCCATCCGATTTCCGGATCGGGACCGAGCATGAGAAGACGCCGTTCACGCTGCAGGACCATCAGCCCGTGCCGTATGAAGGCGCGCGCGGCATCGGCGCCTTGCTCGACGGCATGAAGCTCCTGCTCGGCTGGGAGCCGATCATGGAGAACGGCAACATCATCGGCCTCTACGACGTCACCGGGGGAGGCGCGATCTCGCTCGAGCCGGGCGGCCAGTTCGAATTGTCGGGCGCGCCGGTCGAGACCGTGCATCAGACCCAGAGCGAGCTGATGGCGCATCTCGCGCAGGTCCGCGAGATCGCAACCCCGCTTGGCATCGGCTTTCTCGGCCTCGGCATGACGCCGTCCTGGTCGCGGGCAGAGATCCCGGTGATGCCCAAGGGCCGCTACAAGATCATGACCGGCTACATGCCGAAGGTCGGCAAATACGGCATCGACATGATGTATCGCACCTGCACGGTGCAGACCAATCTCGACTTCTCCTCCGAAGCGGACATGGTGAAGAAGCTGCGCGTGTCGCTCGCCTTGCAGCCGATCGCGACCGCACTGTTCGCCAACTCCCCGTTCACGGAAGGCAAGCCCAACGGCTTCCTGTCGTTCCGGTCCGAGATCTGGCGCGACACCGACAATGGGCGCTCCGGCATGCTGCCATGGGCGTTCGAGGACGGCATGGGGTTCGAGCGCTGGGTCGATTATGCCCTCGACGTTCCGATGTATTTCGTCAAGCGCGGCGACGACTATCTTGACGTCTCCGGCACCTCGTTCCGCGATTTCTTCGAGGGCAAGAATCCTGCGCTGCCCGGCGAGCGTCCAACCCTGTCGGATTGGGCCAATCACCTCTCGACGATCTTTCCGGAGGTGCGGCTCAAGCGCTATCTGGAAATGCGCGGCGCCGATGGCGCGCCTTGGGGACGGCTGCCGGCATTACCAGCATTCTGGGTCGGGCTGCTCTATGACAACGACACGCTGGATGCGGCCTGGGATCTGGTGCGGAACTGGACCGCGCGGGAGCGGCAGGCGCTGCGCGACGACGTGCCGCGCTTCGGCTTCAAGGCGCGGATCAAGGACCGCTATCTGTTCGAGATCGCGAAAGAGTGTCTCAAACTGTCGCATGTGGGTCTGCGGCGGCGGAACCGCATCGACCAGATCGGCCGCGACGAGAGCCGCTATCTCGAGCCGCTGGAGCGGATCATCGATTGTGGCCGGACGCCGGCGGAAGAGCTGCTGGACAAGTTCAACGGCGCCTGGAACGGCTCCGTCGAGCCCGCCTATGACGAATACGCGTTCTAAAGCGTTTTCGAGCGAAGTGGATACCGGTTCGCATAGCAATCAAGTTTACGCAGATTGCGTAGACTTATCTGCGCAGAAAACGCGTCAAACCAAGAATCTAGAGCTTCGGTTCTGATTTAGCGTCATCGTGTCCTATCCGCTTGTTTTGATGCATCTTCTTCGCGTGCGTGGCGTTTAGGCCACACGCTGGCCGGCGGTCACACGACTGGTGTGCCAGCTTGCCGCATTTTTGAGCCGTTCATCCAGCGTACAGGTTGGCGGCGCTCAAATGACCACCCGCGGTGAGCGCGGGGGGACAGTCGAAAGCGTAGGATATGAGAATTGGCCGCCTCTTCTGGGCGAGTGTGGTGACGTTCGCCTTGTTGGCGGTCGTAGCGACGTCGCGGCCGGCGCAGGCGCAGGTCAACTTCGATCGTCCCGGCGGCGATTACCTGAGTTCGCCCGTTGCCTCGGGCGATCCCGCGGATTGCGCGCTGGTCTGCGAGCGCGACCGCCGCTGCCGCGCCTGGAGCTTCAACTATCCGACCGACATCACCACCGGCGCGGTGTGCTGGCTCAAGAATTCGGTGCCGTCGCGCGTCCAGAACAATTGCTGCGTCACCGGTGTACGCGGCGCCGGCGTCGTCGAGCCCCGCAATGGCACGGTCGAGACCTCGATCGATCGTCTCGGCGGCGACTACAAGAATTTCGAATTGAAGGCAGGCGAGGGCGACGAGATCTGCAAGGCCGCTTGCGCCGCCGACAACAAATGTCGTGCCTGGACCTTTGCGCGCCCCGGCTATGCCGGGCGCGAGCCGCATTGTTTCCTGAAGAAGGACATCAAGCCGCCGCGACGCAAGGCGGGATTCACCTCGGGCGTGGTGCGGTAACAGGCGAGCGCGACCCCCCGCCGTCATTGCGAGCCACCGGGTCGGCGCGTAGCGCCGCCCGATGACAGGCTCCGCGAAGCAATCCACGTCTCCGCGTGCTGAGGCATGGATTGCTTCGTCGCTGTCGCTCCTCGCAATGACGGGAGGCATCAGCAACCCGGCAATACCCTGATCTCCGGCCACAGCGCCTTCCACCTCGCCGCTTTCTTCTGGTAATTCGCTGCAGAAAAATTCGCTCCCGGGTTCGGCCGCACGATCATGTCGGCGACGTCATCGAAGCCGTCGGGCGCATAGACATCGTAGCCTTCCGCCGTGCGGCGGATTCCGATCTGGGTGTTTTTCGTAAGAAACCGGTCGATGCCATCGGTCGAGCGTGTCAATGGCGGGTAGGGCAGGCCGTGCTTTTCGGGATACCAGAGATGGACGCGCGCCTGGTTGCGCACTTCGACGGCGACGCCGAGGTGGCGAACCGCATCATGCACGCGTTTGATGATCCGGTCCTCGGCTTGCCAGGATGTATTGCGATCGAAATAGAAAATGTCGTAGTCGCTGATGCCGTAGTCGGCCGCACGATGAGTCCTGACGTTCCAGACCGTCTGCGCCAGGCAGCCCGCCACGAGCCACGCGTCGGGCAGTGCCAGCCGCAGCAGCTCATCGGCGATGATGGCATTGGCGGGATTGCGCAGCGCTGTGGCGACGAATTCGTCTCGGGTCATGAGGTCCCGTAGGGTGGGCAAAGCGAAGCGTGCCCACCACTCCGAGCGGAGTGCTGGTGGTGGGCACGCTGCGCTTTGCCCACCCTACGAATTAGCATCGTTAGCTTTCAGCGCAGCCTTCGATGCCAGCGCGCGCCAGTGGCGGCGCAACAGCGGCTCGACGATGCTGCGGCTCGCCTTCGACAGTCGGATCAGCACGATCGGATAGTCGCGATAATGATCGGTGAAGTAGAACACCTTCGGCCGGCTCTCGACGAGCATGTCGCACTCGTCCTGCGGCACGCCGGGCATGACCAGGCTGTCGCCGTCTTCCTTCAGGCGCACCAGCATCTTCTTGCGCACTTTCAATGCCGGCGTGCCGTAGGAGGTGCCATCCTCGACCTCCGGCCACGCCAGCGCGATTTTCCTGACGTCGTCGAAGGTCATTTGGTGCCCCACATTCATTCCCTCATCCGGAGCAGTCGCGAAGCGGCGCCTCGAGGGATGGGCCGCGGGCCTCATGGGTTCGAGACGGCGCGGAGCCTGTCATCGGGCCGCGCTTCGCGCGGACCCGTTGGCGCCTCCTCACCATGAGGGTCTACTAGCTAGTGCACCGAGGTAAAGAACCGCGCGAACCGAAAGCCTGACGGCCAGGTCCAGACCGGCTGGCTGCGGATGCCCATGTCCCATGAGCCGACCACTGCGTCGGCGCGGCCGATCAGGTTGTTGACCGGCAGCAGTCCGACGCCGCCGTCGCGCACGGAGACGCGGCTGTCGGCGGAATTGTCCCTGTTGTCGCCGAGCACGAACAGCTCTCCCGCCGGCACGGTGACCTCAGGCGTGTTGTCGAGGCGGCCGTTGTCGCGCATCTTGAAGATCGCGTGGCTGACGCCGTTCGGCAGTGTCTCGACATAGCGATAGGCGGTCTCGGTGTGGCCGCGGTCGTCCTCGGCTTCGCCGCTGCCGTCGGGCTTCAACGTCGCGGGGTGGTCGTTGATGAAGAGCTGGCCCTGCCGCATCTGGATGCGGTCGCCGGGCAGGCCGACCACGCGCTTGACCCAGGCCTGCGAGCGGTCGCCGGGCCAGCGAAACACCACGACGTCGCCGCGCTGCGGGGGCTCGCCGAACAGCCGGCCGCTCGACTCCGGCAGCGTGATCTGGATCGGCAGCGAGGCCGTCCCGTAACCATAAGGGTATTTCGACGCGACCAGCGCATCGCCGATCAAAAGCGTCGGCTCCATCGAGCCCGACGGCACGTAGAACGGCTCGGCGATCGCGCCCTTGGCGAGGAACACGACAGCGACGATCGCCGCGAGTTGAGCTGCTTGCGAACGCCAGCTTGTGGGTTTGCTGACCGCCACTTCGTCGTTGCTCACTAGCCGGTTCCTCCTACGGTGATCCGCTCCATGCGCAGCGTCGGCTGGCCAACCCCGACGGGCACACCCTGGCCGTTCTTGCCGCAAGTGCCGATGCCGGTGTCGAGCGCGAGATCGTTGCCGATCATGGTGATGCGGTTGAGGTCGGTCGGCCCGTTGCCGATCAGCATCGCGCCCTTCAGCGGCGCCCCCAGCTTGCCGTTCTCGATCTTGTAGGCCTCGGTGCACTGGAAGACGTATTTGCCCGAGGTGATGTCGACCTGGCCGCCGCCGAAATTGGCGGCATAGATGCCGTTCTTCACCGAGGCGAGGATCTCCGCGGGATCGCTCTTCCCGGCCAGCATGTAGGTGTTGGTCATGCGCGGCATCGGCACATGGGCATAGCTCTGCCGCCGGCCATTGCCGGTCGGCTTCATGTTCATGAGCCGCGCGTTCTGGCGATCCTGCATATAGCCGACCAGGATGCCATCCTCGATCAGCATGGTGCGGTTGGTCGGCGTGCCCTCATCGTCGATCGAGAGCGAGCCGCGGCGCGAGGCCATCGTGCCGTCGTCGACCACGGTGACGCCCTTGGCGGCGACCTGCCGGCCCATCAGGCCTGCGAAGGCCGAAGTCTTCTTGCGGTTGAAATCGCCCTCGAGCCCGTGACCGACGGCTTCATGCAGCATCACGCCGGGCCAGCCGGCGCCCAGCACCACGTCCATCTCGCCGGCCGGCGCCGGCACCGATTCCAGGTTGACCAGCGCCTCGCGCAGCGCGCCGTCGGCAGCGTCGCGCCAGGCCTTGGTCTCTATGAAACGGGCGTAACCTTCGCGGCCGCCGTAACCCTTGCTGCCGCTCTCCTGCCGGTCGCCCTGGCCCGCGACCACGGAAATATTGACCCGCACCAGCGGCCGGATGTCGCGATAGCTCTCGCCGTCCGGCCGGACGATTTCCACCACCTGCCAGGTCGCGGTCAGGCTCGCGGAAACCTGCCGCACCCGCGGGTCCTTGTCGCGGATATAGGCGTCGATCTCGCCGAGCAGTTTGACCTTGGCCTCGAAGCCCGGCGCATCCAGCGGGTTCTCGTCGCCGTACAGTTTCACATTCGTGTGCGCGGGTGCCGCGGCGAAGCTGCCGGAATAGCCGCCACGCACCGCATGCACCGCATCGGCGGCGCGAATCAGCGCCGGCAGCGATACGTCCGAGGAATGCGCATAGCCGACCGCGTCGTCCTTCACCGCGCGCAGGCCGAACCCCTGGCTGGTGTCATAGGTCGCCTGCTTCAGCCGCCCATTGTCGAACACCAGCGCCTCGGTCTGCCCGAATTCGAGGAACAATTCGCCGTCATCCGCTCCTTGGAGCCCCCGCGTGACCTCGCGGCGTACGGCATCGCGGTCGAGATTGGCGCGGTCGAGCAGGGAGGTTGTGGCGGGACTGGTCATGACGACTCCGAATTCAACGCAATTACATCCCGTTCATGTTTGGCTTGGCCGGGACAGCATTGTTCAAGATAGGCGCTGATGCAGCAATTCGGGAGAGGCTGCCTCACGGCAACTTGTCATACCCCTCTGCCAGCCCGTTCAGGCTGAGCGGAAAGCCGATGCCCTCTTCGGGGGTCTCGAAGATGATGAACGTCGCGGTCTTGGCGCCCCTGAGCTGGCCGAGCAGCTTGTCGTCCATTACGACCTCGGCGACGCAGCCGTTCGGCAGGCAGCGGACGAAGCCGGCGCGGCCGACGTCCTGATTGTCGAGCTTCAGGCCGAGCCCGGAGGGAAGCAGGACGCCCAGCGGCGCAACCACCCGCATCAGGCGGCTCTTCTGGTCGGCGGTCTTCAGCACGATCACGGTGAGGCCGGCATTGGAACGGTCCTCGGCGACCACGCTCTGGATCAGCGCGCATTGCTCGCTCTGGGCACCCGGCGGGGTATCGCAGCGGATCTGCCAATCGCCATGGACCGAGCGCACCGCCCCCTGGGCGTGGGCCGCCTGCATCAGGCCCAACATGAACACGAGCGCCAGCAGGCCGCCCAGCCAGTTGGTGGCACTCCAGCTACGTCCGCTGTGATGTTTCAAAGCGCCCATCCGGGTCGATCCTTTGATGGCCGGCCATGCCGGCTTGGTTTCCCCGGCCAAGGTCCGGTGCATTGCCCGGCTGCCGGCGGCACGCAAAACGACTGATACCGCAATGACGGCGCCTTGAAGGCGATCCCCAAGCAAATCTCGCGCCGTGGTGGGTGCTCTTCGCGCGAATCAGGTTCCTGCGGAGCGCCCAGCCTGTGGGTACATCCAGCAATCGCCCTGTCAAGCGGCGTGGCCCGCGGGAGCGCCGCTATCGCCTGATTTATCGAGAAAATGTCACATCACGGGAATAGCCGATCGCGCATGGCTTGGGACCCTACTACTGCATTGCGAGCGCCTGCGAATTATGGTTTGAGAGGCTAGATTTCGACGCGTTCTAACGATCTGGCCCCGTACTTTCCGAAGGTGCGTCCGGCAGGCCGTTTGTCAGGGCGGATCGTGCTGCATCCTCGCCGTATGGCGGGGGTGCTAAGGGGATAAATCATAGGGAGCGCGAGCGGCATGAGGATGTCGATGGGCCTGATGGGCCGGCGGTTGCTGGGGGGTGCGGTAGCGGGCATGGCGCTCGCGACCGGCGGGACGGCATTCGCCGAATTGGGGCAGCCGGCGCCCTGGGAAGTCACCCTGCAGCAGGCGGGCTCCCCGGTGATGGAGAACATCGTCTGGTTTCATAACTTCCTGCTGGTGGTCATCACTGTGATCACGCTGTTCGTGCTGGCGCTGCTCGTCATGGTGGTGATGAAGTTCAACGCGCGCGCGAATCCGGTCCCCTCCAGGACCACCCACAACACGCTGATCGAGGTGGCCTGGACGCTGGTTCCGGTACTGATCCTGGTCTGCATCGCGGTGCCGTCGTTCCGCCTTTTGTTCCTGCAGCTCGACGTGCCGAAGTCGGACCTGACCATCAAGGTCACGGGCAAGCAGTGGTATTGGTCCTACGCCTACCCGGATAACGGCAAGTTCGAGTTCGACTCGCTGCTTGCCCAGGACAAGCAGCCGCGGCTGCTCGGCGTCGACAATGAGATGGTGGTGCCGGTCAACAAGGTGATCCGGATCCAGACCACCGGCGCGGACGTCATCCACTCGTTTGCGGTGCCGGCCTTCGGCATCAAGATCGACTCGATCCCGGGCCGTCTCAACGAGACCTGGTTCAAGGCCACCAAGACCGGCATGTATTACGGCCAGTGCTCCGAGCTGTGCGGCAAGGACCATGCGTTCATGCCGATTGCGGTTCGGGTCGTGGAGGATCAGGAATTCGCGAGCTGGGTGGACGCCGCTAAGAAGAAATTTGCCAGCAACCCGGCGAATTCATACGCCTCGATTGGTCAGGCGTCGCGGTAAGGCTGCAAGCCCGGGGGCGGGCTTCGCGCATCGGAAGAATAAGGGCGATGGGACCGCAAAGGTCCAAAAGGGAATTGGCTTAAGGATCTAGGACATGGCAACAGGCGCAGCGACACACGATCACGCCCATGATGATCACGGCCATCCGACCGGATGGCGCCGCTATCTCTACTCCACGAACCATAAGGACATCGGCACGATGTACCTTATCTTCGCGGTCATTGCGGGCATCATCGGGGCTGCGATGTCGATCGCGATCCGCGCCGAGCTGATGTATCCGGGCGTGCAGATCTTCCACGAGTCCCACACCTACAACGTGTTCGTGACCTCGCACGGCCTGATCATGATCTTCTTCATGGTCATGCCGGCGATGATCGGCGGCTTCGGCAACTGGTTCGTGCCGCTGATGATCGGCGCGCCCGACATGGCGTTCCCGCGCATGAACAACATCTCGTTCTGGCTTTTGCCGGCCTCTTTCGCGCTGCTCTTGATCTCGACCTTCGTCGAGGGCGAGCCGGGCGCCAACGGCGTCGGCGCCGGCTGGACCATGTACGCGCCGCTGTCGACCTCGGGTCACCCAGGGCCGGCAGTCGACTTCGCGATCCTGTCGCTGCATCTCGCCGGCGCCTCCTCGATCCTGGGCGCGATCAACTTCATCACCACGATCTTCAACATGCGCGCACCGGGCATGACGCTGCACAAGATGCCGCTGTTCGTGTGGTCGATCCTGGTGACGGTGTTCCTGCTCTTGCTGTCGCTGCCGGTGCTCGCCGGCGCCATCACCATGCTGCTCACCGACCGTAACTTCGGTACCGCCTTCTTCGCCCCCGATGCCGGCGGCGATCCGGTGCTGTTCCAGCACCTGTTCTGGTTCTTCGGCCATCCCGAAGTGTACATCCTGATCCTGCCGGCCTTCGGCATGATCAGCCAGATCGTCTCGACCTTCTCGCGCAAACCGGTGTTCGGCTATCTCGGCATGGCCTACGCGATGGTCGCGATCGGCGGCATCGGCTTCGTGGTGTGGGCGCACCACATGTACACGGTCGGGATGTCGTCGGCGACGCAGGCCTATTTCGTCGCCGCCACCATGGTGATCGCGGTCCCGACCGGCGTGAAGATCTTCTCCTGGATCGCGACCATGTGGGGCGGCTCGATCGAGTTCAAGGTGCCGATGATCTGGGCGATCGGCTTCATCTTCCTGTTCACGGTCGGCGGTGTCACCGGCGTCGTGCTGGCGAATGCCGGCGTCGACCGCGTGCTGCAGGACACCTACTACGTGGTGGCGCACTTCCACTACGTGCTGTCGCTGGGCGCCGTGTTCGGCATCTTCGCGGGCTGGTACTACTGGTTCCCGAAGATGTTCGGCTACATGTACAGCGAGACCATCGGCAAGCTGCACTTCTGGTTCACCTTCATCGGCGTGAACCTGGTGTTCTTCCCGCAGCACTTCCTCGGTCTGTCGGGCATGCCGCGCCGCTATGTCGACTATCCGGACGCATTCGCGGGCTGGAACCTGGTCTCCTCGATCGGCTCCTACATCTCCGGCTTCGGCGTGCTGATCTTCATCTACGGCGTGATCGACGCCTTCGTCCGCAAGGAGCAGGCGGCTGCCAACCCATGGGGCGCCGGCGCCACCACGCTGGAATGGACGCTGTCCTCGCCGCCGCCCTTCCACCAGTTCGAAGTGCTGCCGCGCGTGCAGTAAAGGAAACAGCGACGCGCCCTTCACGGGCGCGTCGCGCTCTCTGCTTGATTTAAGGGAACGAATCTATCGTGTCGGTTGTCGATCACAACGCCATCGAGTTGCCGCGGATCTCCGAGGCCGAGGTCGGCGACTACATCGCGCTTTTGAAGCCGCGGGTGATGTCGCTGGTGATCTTCACCGCGCTGGTCGGCCTGATGATCGCGCCGGGGCACGTCCATCCGGTGCTGGCCTTCACCTCGATCCTCTGCATCGCGGTCGGTGCAGGCGCCTCAGGCGCGCTGAACATGGCCTATGAAGGCGATATCGACGCGTTGATGACGCGCACCGCCAACCGGCCGATCCCACGCGGCCGCATCACAAGTGGAGAAGCCACCGCCTTCGGCCTGACGCTCGCGTTCTTCTCGGTGATGACGCTCGGCATCCTCGTCAACTGGGTCGCGGGCGCGCTGCTGGCCTTCACGATCTTCTTCTACGTCGTGGTCTACACGATGTGGCTGAAGCGCTGGACCGCGCAGAACATCGTGATCGGCGGCGCCGCCGGCGCGCTGCCGCCGGTGGTGGCCTGGGCGGCCGCAACCGGCTCGTTGTCGATCGAGCCCGTGCTGTTGTTCCTGATCATCTTCTTCTGGACCCCGCCGCATTTCTGGGCGCTGGCGCTGTTCCGCAGCGACGACTACGCCCGCGCCGGCGTGCCGATGCTGCCGGTGGTCGCCGGTCCCGACGCGACCCGGCTGCAGATCCTGCTCTACACGATCGTGCTCGTCGCGATCGCGGTGGCGCCGTGGCCGCTCGGCTATTTCGATGCGGTCTATGGCGTGGCCTCGCTCCTGCTCGGGTCGGGCATGCTGTGGCTCGCGGTCGACGTCTATCGCCGCCGCGAGGGCAAGGAAGCCAATCGCGCCTGCCGCAAATTGTTTGCTTTCTCCATTTTTTATTTGTTCGCGCTGTTCGCGACCTTGCTGATCGAGGTTGCCTTCCGCACCGTTGCAGCATGGGTCGGGTAGGGAGCGCATGAACACGCAATGGATGACAAACGCGAGCAGGAAGGAATTGTTCTTACCGAGGCGCAGCTCAGGAGCCGCCGCCAGCGCTCGATCGCCATTGCGCTCGCGCTCGGTGTGCTGGTTGTGCTGTTCTTCGCGGTCACCCTGGTCAAGGGCCCGGCCGTCCTGGTGCGGCCGATCTGAGATGTGATCGAGATGGCGCAAGAGACGACCACGCCCAAGCAGTCCGGCACGAGCCAAAAGGCGTCCCGCCGCACGTTGACGCGTGACGCGGTGGTTGCCTCGATCTGCGGCTTCGTCGTCGTGCTGATGGTCGGCGCGTCCTATGCGGCCGTGCCCTTCTACAACTGGTTCTGCCGCGCCACCGGTTTCAACGGCACCACCCAGGTCGCGACCTCCGCGCCGGTGGAGGGGCCGCTTGCCCGCAAGATCGAGGTCCGCTTCGATGCCAATGTCGCGCCGGGCTTGCCCTGGAAGTTCGAGCCCGAGCAGAACGAGATCGAAGTCAGGATCGGCGAAGTCGTCACCGTCTTCTACACAGTGACCAACCAGTCGGCGCGGACCACGACGGCCCAGGCGGCTTACAATGTCGCGCCGCTGACGGTCGGGGCCTATTTCCAGAAGATCAACTGCTTCTGCTTCACCGAGCAGACCCTGGCGCCGGGCGAGAAGCGCGAGATGCCTGTCGTGTTCTATGTCGATCCGGCGCTGGTCGCCGACCGCGAGAACGACAGCCTGAAATCGATCACCTTGTCCTACACTTTCTATTCCGTGCGCGATCCGGTCCCGAAGCCAGTGGCCTCCGGCGAGCAGGACAAGCGCAAGGGCAATCTTTGAATTTCTGAGACGAATACGTGCCTGACGGCACGCGAACGGAGAGACTGCAATGGCTGAGGCGCACGTCAAGCATCACGATTACCATCTCGTCGATCCGAGCCCCTGGCCGGTGGTCGGCTCGATCTCGGCCTTCATCATGTGCTTCGGCGCCATCGGCTGGATGCATCACATGTTCACGGGCGCGCCGATCGTGTTCGGCATCGGCGTGATCGGCGTGCTCTACACCATGGCGAGCTGGTGGGGCGACGTGATCCGCGAGGCGCAGTACAAGGGCGACCACACCCGTGTGGTGCAGCTCCATCACCGCTACGGCATGATCCTGTTCATCGCCTCCGAGGTGATGTTCTTCGTCGCCTGGTTCTGGGCGTTCTTCAACGCTGCGCTGTTCCCGGCCGATCCGGTCCATGCCGCTCGCGATGCGATCTTCGGTTGCGGTGCGGGCACCGCCGCCGGAGCTTGCGCCGTGCCGGGCACCTGGCCGCCGCATGGCATCGAGACCTTCGATCCCTGGCACCTGCCGCTGCTCAACACGCTGCTGCTGCTGACCTCCGGCACCACGGTGACCTGGGCCCACCATGCGCTCTTGGAGAACGACCGTCAGGGCCTCAAATACGGCTTGATCCTCACCGTGCTGCTCGGCGCGGCCTTCACCTGCGTGCAGGCCTATGAATACGCCCACGCGACGTTCTCGTTTGGCGGCAATGTCTACGGCTCCGTGTTCTTCATGGCGACCGGCTTCCACGGCGCCCACGTGATCATCGGCACCATCTTCCTCCTGGTCTGCCTGTTCCGCGCCTATGCCGGCCACTTCACGCCCAAGCAGCACCTCGGCTTCGAGTTCGCCGCCTGGTATTGGCACTTCGTCGACGTGGTCTGGCTGTTCCTGTTCATCTGCATCTACGTGTGGGGCCGCGGCGCCGAAGCCATGGCGCACGCCGCGCATTAACCCGCCGCGATGTGCTACAAGGGGGCGGCCCGACGGCCGCCCTTTTGGTTTTTGGAAGCGAAGATCGAACCACTTGATGCCTGCCGACACTCCTCCGACGGTTACCGAGAGCGCGCTCCGCGGCATCGCCTGCCGCTGTCCGCGCTGCGGCAAGGGCAAGCTCTATGCGGGCTTCCTCACGCTCGCGCCGCGCTGCGAGAGCTGCGAGCTGGATTATGCCTTCATCGATTCCGGTGACGGACCGGCGATCTTCATCATCATGCTGGCCGGCGCGATCGTGGTCGCCTGCGCACTGATCGTGGAGGTCAAGTACCAGCCGCCATTCTGGGTGCATGCGGTGCTCTGGCTGCCGCTCATCGTCGTCACCACCTTGCTGCCGCTGCGTTCGATGAAATCGCTTCTGATCGCACTCCAGTTCCACCACAAGGCGGCGGAGGGCCGGCTGATCAAGCGCGAGCAGAAATGACCGCACCATCCTCGCACGGGCGCGGTGCCGCTGGCTTCGGCATTTTCACGTTGATCCTGGTGGTGGTGTTCACGAGCCTCGGGATCTGGCAATTGCAGCGCCGGGTCGCGAAGCATGCGCTGATCGCGGCCCTCAACGAGCGCCTGGCGGCGGCGCCCGAAGCGCTGCCGCAGCCTTCGCAATGGGCTGCGCTCCGTCCGGTGAGCGACGAATTCCGCCGCGTCACGGTTACGGCGACCTATGCGAAGCTGCCGGATGCGATGGTGTTCAGCTCCGGCTCCGCGGTCCGCGACGACATTTCCGGTCCCGGCACCTGGGCGTTTCTCCCGGCGCGCCTGCCTGACGGCGAGATCGTCGTGGTCAATGCTGGCTTCGTGCAGAACACGATGCAGGATCGTGCCCAAGAGGACCGCGCGGTTGCGCCGCTGATCACGGGCGAACCGGTTAAGCTGACCGGCTATCTCCGCTTTCCCGAAAGCGCCGGCTCGCTGACGCCGAAGGAAGATCCGGCAAAGCGCCTGTGGTTCGTCCGCAATCATCTGGCGATGGCAAGCGCACTTGGCTGGGGCGAGGGCGGCAAGACAGTCGCGCCCTTCTACATCGATCTGGAGTCGCCCGTGCCCGACAGCGGCATTCCCAAGCCGGGACCGCTGAAGGTCAATCTCAAGGACGACCACATGCAATACGCCATCACCTGGTTCACGCTAGCCGTGGCGGTGCTGATCGTCTTCGCATTGTGGTTTCGCGGCCAACGTCGGATCAGATCCGAGTAGCTCGGATGCAGCACCGTAGCCCGGGTGGAGCGTCAGCGTAACCCGGGACCGCTTGCACCGACGCAGATGTCCCGGGTTACGCGTTCCGCTCCACCCGGGCTACGAGCTCATGGTCTAGCCAAGCGCGCTGTCGCCGACCGGCAGGCAGCAGCGCACGATGGTCCGTCCGTCTTTGCGCACCAGCTCGAGCGTGCCGCTCAGCGCGCGCGCCCGTTCCTGCATCCCCGTCAGCCCGCGGCCGAAGACAGAGTCCTTGGGAAGGCCGATACCGTCGTCGGATACCTCCACGATCAGCTCCGCCGCCTTCATCGAAGCCTCCACGGTGACCGAGCGGGCGCGGGCATGGCGCAGCACGTTGGTGATGCTCTCCTGGATCACGCGATAGACGGTTTGCGAGAGCAGCCCCTCGATCGCATTCAGCCTGCCGTCGATCTGCGAGACGAGCTTAAGCCCGGGCGCTTGTGCGCGCGCATACTGCAACAAGGTCTCGATGCTGTTCTCCAGTCCCAATTCCTGGATGTAGAGCGGCCGCAGCCGGTCGAGGATGCGGCGGTTGGCCTGCTGCAGCGCTTCGACCGATTGCAGGATGCCGTCGGCGGAGGCCGCAAGTTGCAGGTTGCCATGCGGGATCGCTTCGAGCAGCGCAACCGCTTTGGCGCGAATGCCGAACAATAGCGGTCCGAGCTCGTCGTGCAGTTCGCGCGCCATGTCGCGCCGCTCGTCGTCCTGCAACGAGACGATACGGCGCAGCAAACCTCGATTGTCCTGGCTCAGCCGGCAGAGCGCGCGGGCGAGTTCGTTGGCTTCCTCGGCGCTTCGGCGGATCTCCGGCGGGCCTGACTGGGGGATGAGCTGCTTATAATCACCCCCGCGCATGCGGGTGAGGCCTTCGCCGAGATCCTGCAGAGGGCGCAGCACGGCGCCGGCGGTGAAATGGGCGATAATACCGGTAAGCAGCGTCAGCGCGACCGCGGAGAATGTGATCGCAACAAAGCCGATCCATTTCTCGAAGATATCGGCCGACAGGTCGGGCGAGAAAATGATCTGGCCGACCTGCTTGCCTTCGATCCGGACGGGGAACGATGCGCCGATCTCCGGTATCGTGAGCAGGTCCACGAACCATCGTGGCACCCGTCCGATCGGGGTTTGCACCTCGACCGGGGGCGGGCGGCTTGCGCCGTCGGGTCGGAAGCGGATGGCTTCGGACGCGCCTAGCGCCTGCGCAAAGGCATCCAGCGTCGCTTGCGGATTGGCCGAGGTCCCAAGCGCGCTGTTGAGCGCGTCTGCAACCACCCTGGCCGAACGTGCGGCCGGTGCGTTCTCGTCCGACAGTTGTTCCGGCACGAAGAGCTGTAGCGAAATCGCTCCGACCAGGAGCGCGGCCACGAACATGATACCGAGCGGAAGGAAGAACCGCGTTCGGAGCGAACATCTTTTCCACATTTGGATAATTCTAATTCGCTCCGGCGGTTTTCCCTTTTCACAGGTTCCCGGCCATCTATGTTCTGGATACAGAATGCAAGTTATGCAAGATACGCCGAAACCGGCCACAAGAATATTGATTGTCGATGACCACCCGGTCGTGTTGTCCGGGTGCCGGTCCCTGTTCGCTTCCGACAGCTCGGTGAAGATCGAGGAAGCCACCGACGCCAAGTCGGGGCACCGCGCCTATGTCAGCAAGAAGCCCGATGTTACCGTAATCGACATCAACCTCCCGGATGTTTCCGGGTTCGAGCTGATGCGCCGGATTCGCAAGGAAGATCCCGAGGCCAGGATCATCATGTTCAGCATGAACGACGATCCGGCCTTCGTGGTCCGCGCGGTGGAAGCAGGCGCCCAGGGCTATGTCTCGAAGACCGACGACCCCAGGGTGTTCGTGAAAGCCGTTCGCAAGGTCGCGGCCGGGGACAATTTCATATCGCCGCACCTTGCCGAGGCCGTGACCTTTTCGGGCGCCGCCATCAAGGCCAATCCGGCCTCGCTGATGTCGCCACGCGAACTGGAAATCCTGCGACTGCTCGGCCGGGGCGACAAGATCGGCGAGGTCGCCGCGGCGCTCAACATCTCCTACAAGACCGTCGCCAACACCACCTCGCTTCTGAAGCAGAAGCTCGGCGCCAAGAGCCATTCCGATCTGATCCGTATCGCCGTCGAGATGGGGTTGAGCTGACCCTTAATCGCCTGCGGAACTGGTCGCGCCCGAAGGCGCGACCGTTCCCATCGCTTGCATTCGCTTCTGCCGGGGCAATTCGGGAACAGCAGGGCGGTGCAGGCGATTCCTAGAGCTTGTTTCGGTTCTGATGCAACGTGCCGGAGCATCGGCCACGCCGCTGGTCGCTGCTCCCCTTGCCTCGATGGCGGACATAAACGGGAAAAAGCGGCAATGGTTCCGAGGCGCCAGAGATCGGCGATCCATCGCGTCCTGACGGCCCGAGAAAGAACGGCAGTGCGACTGCCATCGTGAAGCCAGCGATAGTTTGGCGCATCCCCGCGCGCTTGACGGGGCACCTCCGTCAAGCCGGCCAGCCGGCCGTGCTTTGCGGCAGCGCCGCACAAGAAGCGGTTTCCCCTTGGCGCGAAAACCCTTTATGGTGGCGCTTCGAGTCCGCGCAGCGAGAACTCGATAAATTCCATGATATCAAGGGCTTAAGGTAAAGGCTTGAGCCTTTGGAGGGCGGTTTGACGCGGTATGTTTCGACCCGGGGAGAGGCCCCGGCTCTCGGTTTCTGTGATGTGATGCTGACCGGGCTTGCCCGCGACGGCGGCCTGTACGTGCCCGAAAGCTGGCCGGTCCTGTCGCGCGAAACCATCGCCGGTTTCTTCGGACGGCCCTATTGGGAAGTCGCGGTCGACGTCATCCGCCCGTTCGCGGGCGGCGAGATTTCCGATCCCGATCTCGGTCGCATGGCGAACGAAGCCTATGCAACGTTCCGCCATCCCGCCGTCGTGCCGCTCGACCAGATCGGCCCGAATCAGTTCCTGCTGGAGCTGTTCCACGGCCCGACGCTGGCGTTCAAGGACGTCGCGATGCAGTTGATCTCGCGGCTGATGGATCATGTGTTGGCGAAGCGTTCACAGCGCACCACGATCGTGGTCGCGACCTCGGGCGATACCGGCGGCGCCGCGGTCGAGGCCTTTGCCAATCTCGAAAATGTCGATCTGGTCGTGCTGTTCCCGCAAGGCCGCATCTCCGAGGTGCAGCGGCGGATGATGACGACGACCGGCGCCGCCAACATCCATGCGCTGGCGATCGAAGGCACCTTCGACGATTGCCAGGCGATCGTGAAGGGGCTCTTCAACCATCACGATTTCCGCGATGCCGTGTCGTTGTCGGGCGTGAACTCGATCAACTGGGCGCGGGTCGTGGCGCAGGTGGTCTACTATTTCAGCTCGGCGGTTGCGCTCGGCGCGCCGGAGCGGACGGTGGATTTCACGGTGCCGACCGGCAATTTCGGCGACATCTTTGCAGGCTACGTCGCCAAGCGCATGGGCTTGCCGATCCGGTCCTTGCGGATCGCGGCCAACATCAACGACATCCTGCCGCGCACGCTGAAGACGGGCATCTACGAGGTCCGCGAGGTTCACGCCACGACCTCGCCGTCGATGGACATCCAGGTGTCCTCGAATTTCGAGCGGCTGTTGTTCGAGGCAAGCCGGCGCGACGCTGACAGCGTGCGGCGGCTGATGGATTCGCTGAAGCAGTCCGGCCGCTTCGTGTTGCCGGCTGCGATGTTGGCTGCGATCCGCGAGGAGTTCGACGCAGGCAAGGCGGACGAGACCGAGACTGCGGCCGCGATCCGCGCCGCCTGGCGCGAGGCGGGGGATCTCGTCGATCCCCACACCGCGGTGGCGCTGGCGGTCGCCGACCGCGACAGCGCCGATTCGAGGATTCCCAATATCGTGCTGTCGACCGCGCATGCGGCCAAGTTCCCCGATGCGGTCGAGGCCGCCTGCGGGGTGCGACCGCATTTGCCGGCCTGGCTCGACGGATTGATGACCAAACCCGAACACCTCAAGGTGATGAAAAGCGATCAGGCGGAAGTCGAAAAGTTCGTATTGTCGGTGAGTCGCGCCGCCAAGCAGGGAGTAGCCGGATGAGCGTTGAGATCACCAAGTTGCCGTCCGGATTGACTGTCGTCACCGACACCATGCCGCATCTGGAGACGGCCGCGCTCGGCGTGTGGGCCGGCGTCGGCGGACGCGACGAAAAGCCGAACGAGCACGGGATATCCCACCTGCTCGAGCACATGGCGTTCAAGGGCACGACGCGCCGCTCCTCGCGCGAGATCGTCGAGGAGATCGAGGCCGTGGGCGGCGATCTCAACGCCGGCACCTCGACCGAGACCACGGCCTATTACGCGCGCGTGATGAAGGCGGATGTGCCGCTGGCGCTCGACGTGCTCGCCGACATCCTCGCCAATCCCTCCTTCGTGCCTGATGAGCTCGAGCGCGAGAAGAGCGTCATCGTGCAGGAGATCGGCGCGGCACAGGATACGCCCGACGACGTCGTGTTCGAGCACCTGAACGAGCTCTGCTATCCCGACCAGCCGATGGGCCGCTCCCTGCTCGGCACCGCCAAGACGCTCAAGGGGTTCGACCGCGACATGCTGCGCGGCTACCTCGCAACTCATTACCGCGGGCCCGATATGGTGATCTCCGCTGCCGGCGCGGTGGACCACAAGCGGATCGTCGAAGAGGCAACGCAGAAGTTCGCAAGCTTCGACGCAGCGCCCGCGCCGAAGCCGCTGGCGGCCATGTTCGGCAAGGGCGGTTCCCGCGTCGTGCACCGCGACCTCGAACAGGCGCATCTGACGCTGGCGCTGGAAGGCGTGCCGCAGACCGACCTGTCGCTGTTCTCGCTGCAGGTGTTCACCAACACGCTCGGCGGCGGGATGTCGTCGCGGCTGTTCCAGGAGGTGCGGGAGAAGCGGGGGCTGTGCTACTCGATCTACACCTTCCACGCCCCCTATAGCGACACCGGCTTTTTCGGCCTCTACACCGGCACTGATCCGTCGGATGCGCCGGAAATGATGGAAGTGATCGTGGACGTGATGAATGAGGCCGTGGAGACCCTGACCGAGGCCGAGGTCGCCCGCGCCAAGGCGCAGATGAAGGCGGGGCTGTTGATGGCGCTGGAGAGCTGTTCCTCGCGCGCCGAGCAGTTGGCACGGCATGTGCTAGCCTATGGCAGGCCGCTGACGGTGGACGAACTGGTCAGCCGGATCGATTCGGTGAGTGTCGAATCGACCCGCAATGCCGCCCGTGCGCTGCTCGCGCGCAGCCGGCCCGCGGTGGTGGCGCTCGGCAGCGGCAGAGGTCTGGACACGGCGGTGTCTTTTGCGGAAGGATTGACCCGGTCGAAGGCGAAGACGCTCCTGCACTAGACCGGCAGCCCCGATAGCGGGCAGGGAGTTCAAGGGCATGGCCCTGTTTCGTTTGCCATCCAGCGGACCGGCCGCCCTGATGCCGCGCGGTCATGGACTGCTGCTACGTGCGCCGCAAATGGCCGACTTTCCGCAGTGGGCGCAATTGCGCGAATTGAGCCGCGCTTATCTCACGCCATGGGAGCCGATCTGGCCGTCCGATGATTTGACCCGTTCGGGCTTCCGCCGCCGCCTGCGCCGCTATGCCGAGGACATCGCCGCTGACCGCTCCTATCCCTTCATCATCTTCCGCGAAGTGGACGGCGTGATGGTCGGCGGCATCACGCTCGCCAACGTCCGCCGCGGCATCGTGCAGGCCGGCACCATCGGCTATTGGGTCGGCGAGCCCTATGCGCAGCGCGGCTACATGACCACGGCGCTGCGGGTGCTGTTGCCCTCGCTGTTCGGAGAGCTCAATCTGCACCGCATCGAGGCCGCTTGCATCCCCTCCAACGCGCCCTCGATCCGCGTCCTGGAGAAATGCGGATTCACCCGCGAGGGCCTGGCGCGGCGCTATCTCTGCATCAATGGCATCTGGCAGGATCACCTGCTGTTTGGCCTGTTGCACGAGGATTTCCGGGGTTAATACCGGGTTCTTAGCGCTGGTTAGCGCCTTTGTTGGTGCCTTGGGTTCGCCGCCATTGCGCTGCTATAACGCCGCTCGGGAAATGGGATGGCAGGGATTTCGCATGGCAAGACATCGTGTGATCAGGGCCGCGATCGCCTCAGTGGTGGCGACCGCGCTTGGTTGCGGCACCCTGGCCGCGCCGGCGGCGGCACAGTCATTGACCGACCGCTTCAAGAGCCTGTTCGGCGGCGGCAAGTCCGAGGAGGCACCGGCTGAGAAGCCCTCAGCGCCCGCCGAGGGCCAGAGCAACGAATCGGACGTCCTCTGTCCGCCGGTGGCGATCCGCTCCGGTGCCTCGACTTACGCGGTGGGGGCGCCCGGCAAGGAACCGGTCGGCAGCGACCTGCGGTTCCAGGCGACGATCACCCGCACCGCCCGCGAATGCGCGATCAATGGCGGCGAGATCACGGCGCGGATCGGCATCCAGGGCCGGATCATCGTCGGTCCTGCCGGCGCCCCGCCGACCGTTCAGGTGCCGCTGCGCGTCGCCGTGGTGCAGGGCGGCGTCTCGGAAAAGACGATCGCGACCAAGGCCTATCAGACCACGGTGACGATGGGCGAATCCGGCAGCGAACCCTTTACGCTGGTGGCTGAGGATCTGACCTTTCCGGCGCCGTCGGCCGACGTTGCCGAAAACTACGTCTTCTATATCGGCTTCGACCCGCAGGCGCTGAAGCCCGAGCCAAAGCCGAAGGCGGTAAGGAAGAAGTAGCGGGAGGGCTGCGCTGAAACGGCGGCCGTAGGGTGGGCAAAGCGAAGCGTGCCCACCTTTTCTTGCACCGACCGTAAATGGTGGGCACGCTGCGCTTTGCCCACCATACAAGACAGCCAACAAAAAGCCGGCGCGATCATCTCGCGCTGGCTTTTTTTGGTTTGCGTTGAAGCTGCTCAGTTCAGCTTGGAACGAACCTCGGCGATTCCCTTGGCCAGGAGGTCGTCGGCGACGGAGCCCTTGACCGACTGCGACAGGATGGTGGACGCCGCCGTCACTGCGGCATCCGCCGCAGCGGCACGGACATCCGCCAGAGCCTGGGCTTCGGCGAGCGCGATCTTGTTCTCGGCGGTCTTGGTCCGCCGCGCGACAAAATCTTCCATCTTCGTCTTGGCTTCAGCCGCGATGCGTTCGGCGTCCGCCTTGGCGCTCGCGACGATTTCCTCCGCCTCGCGCTCGGCAGTCGTGCGCTTGGCCTTGTATTCGGCGAGCAGCTTTGCGGCCTCTTCCTTCAGGCGGCGAGCGTCGTCGAGTTCGGCCTTGATGCGTTCGCTGCGGTTGTCCAGCGCCTTCAGCACCGTGCGATGGATGCCGAGATAGGCAAACACCACCATCAGGATGACGAAGGCGATCGCAACCCAGGTTTCCGGCTCGGTCAACATCAGGCTTGTCCCTTCAGCGAGGCGTCGACGGCGCCGTTCACCGCAGCGCCATCCGGCGCCACGCCGGTTAGCCGCTGCACGATCGCGGTCGCCGCGTCCGCCGCGATGCCGCGGACATTGCTCATCGCCGCCGCCCGCGTCGCCGCGATGGTTTTCTCGGCGTCGTGGAGCTTGGCTGTAAGCTTGTCCTCCAGCACCTTGCGCTCGGCTTCGGAGGCCGCGTTCAGCTTCTCGCGGGTCTCGCTGCTGATGGCCTGAGCGCGGGAGCGCGCGGCCGCCAGGTCGTTCTCATAAGCCTTCAGCGCAGCGGCGGACTCGTCCTTGAGCTTTTGCGCTTCCGCCAAATCGCCCTCGATCATGTTCTGGCGCGCTTCGATCACGCCGCCGACACGCGGCAGCGCGAAACGCGACACGATGATGTAGAGCACGACAAAGGCGATAGCCAGCGACACCAGTTGCGAGGCGAAGGTGGACGAATCGAACGGAGGGAAAGCTCCGCCGTGGCCGCCATCGGCTTCGGTGTGGGCGCCGGCCTTCTGGCCTGATGCTTCGCCATGACTCTCAGCCATGGTGTTCTCCTGTAGCTGTCACGGACGCCGCCCGCAGGCGGCGCAAAAGTGTACCGCTCAGAGCGGAACGAACAGCAAGAGCAACGCGATCAGCAGCGAGAAGATGCCGAGCGCTTCGGTCACGGCGAAGCCGAAGATCAGGTTGCCGAACTGGCCCTGGGCGGCGGACGGATTGCGCACCGCGGCGGCAAGGTAGTTGCCGAAGATAACGCCGACGCCGACGCCCGCACCGCCCATGCCGATGCACGCGATGCCCGCGCCGATAAGTTTAGCTGCTGCCGGTTCCATAGTTTGCTCCTTGGAGAGAAAGACAGATGTGGGTGGAAATTCCCCGGACCGCTCAGTGTCCCGGATGAATGGCGTCGTTGAGGTAGATGCAGGTCAGGATCGCAAACACGTAGGCTTGCAGGAAAGCGACCAGCAATTCGAGCGCGGTCAATGCGACCGTGAGGGCCAGCGGCATCACGCCGCCGAGCCAGCCGATGGCGCCCAGCGAGACGCCGAGCATCGCGACGAAACCCGCGAACACCTTCAGCGCGATATGGCCGGCCAGCATGTTGGCGAACAGACGCACGCTGTGCGAGACCGGCCGCAGGAAGAACGACAGGATCTCGATGAACATGACCAGCGGCAGGATGTAGATCGGAACGCCGGACGGCACGAAAATCTTGAAGAACTTCAGTCCGTTCTTGTAGACGCCGTAGATCAGGACGGTGAAGAACACGAGCAGCGCGAGCGCTGCGGTGACGATCAGGTGGCTCGAAATCGTGAACGTGTAGGGGATGATGCCCACGAGGTTCGAGACGCAGATGAACATGAACAGCGAGAAGATCAGCGGGAAGAACTTCATGCCTTCCGCGCCGGCGGTGCTGCGGATGGTGCTGGCGACGAACTCGTAAGAGATTTCGGCGACCGACTGCAGGCGCCCCGGAACCAGTTGCCGGCCGCTCGCCAGCATCAGTACCGAGATCAACGCCACCGCCACGAACATGTAGAGCGTCGAATTGGTGAAGGCGATCGTGTGATCGCCGATATGGCCGATCGTGAAGAGGGGCTCGATATTGAACTGGTGGATCGGATCGATTTTCATCCGCGCGGCTCTTGGTCCCCCGGCTTATCCGCCGGCAATCGAATTACAGATGTCGTGACTTCCGCCAGAACTCAGCGCTTGCCTGAGGCCACGCCTGCAGACCTCACCACGTTGACCACGCCGGCCGTGAAGCCGAGCAGCAGGAACACGATGAGACCGAACGGCGATGTCGACAGCAGACGGTCGAATCCCCAGCCAATCA
Source organism: Bradyrhizobium sp. LeoA1Lang (assembly GCF_055413685.1). Classification (NCBI taxonomy): domain Bacteria; kingdom Pseudomonadati; phylum Pseudomonadota; class Alphaproteobacteria; order Hyphomicrobiales; family Nitrobacteraceae; genus Bradyrhizobium; species Bradyrhizobium sp. LeoA1Lang. The sequence continues at coordinate 24,288 of NZ_JBVAPG010000023.1, forward strand.
CCGCCCCGACGACAACGCCCGCAACCAATTCCGAGGAAAGCCGGAAACCGAGCGCCATAGCGGAAGCTCTGGCGGCACCGTCTCCGCTTTCAGTTCCGGATTGATCAGTCCTGATTTTGCGGCTGTCGCGTATTTCGGACAACCGATGATCCAGACTTCCGAGCCTTGCGGAAAGCGCAGCTTCGTCGGACGACGACTGGTCGCGATTTCCACTTGCGTTGTCGTTTTTGTTTTCCGCCATGCGGCAGACACTAAACGATGCTGCGGTTGATGGAAATTGCGCCGCCACCCTCAAAAGCCGCGCGGACCATACTTACCGTGTCGGATCAAGTCAAGATTGCGTAACAACCAGTTAGCGCATTGATTCGATTGCACTTCTTTGGAGATATTCCAGATGTCTGCGACCTGTCATCGCAACGCAACAGCCGACATTCAGGCCGCGGCGGTCTTGCACCGGTCGGGACGCTCTGTTGGGATGGGCGCATCATCGCACCAATCCCGCCCGGAGCCGTCATGTCGCGCCAGGTCGACTACTACTTCTCGTTTCAATCTCCCTGGGCCTATATCGGTCACCAGCCGTTCCGCGATCTCGTCACTGGCTTTGATCTCAAGGTGAACTACAAGCCGGTGGTGCTGGTCGACCTGTTCTCGGAGACCGGCGGCTTGCCGCTTCTCAAGCGCCACCCGGTGCGGCAACGTTATCGGATGGTGGAATTGCAGCGCTGGCGCGACCGGCGCGGATTGCAGTTTCATCTCAAGCCCGCGCACTGGCCCTTCAATGCCCGCCTTGCAGACGGCGCGGTCATCGCTGCGATCGAGCTGGGGCTCCATCCCGATCTTTTCCTGAAGCGCGGTTTTGTCGCGGTCTGGGAGGACCAGCTCGATCTCGCCGATCCCGCGACGCTGGCGCGCCTTGCCGACGAAGCGGGCTTGCCCGGCAGCAAGCTGGTGGAACGTTCCGCTTCGGAGGCGATCAGCGCGGCCTATGAGCAGAACCGTCAGGATGCGATAACGGCCGACGTATTCGGCTCGCCCGCCTATGTGCTGGATGGCGAGGTATTTTGGGGGCAGGACCGGCTGGATTTGCTCGCCGATGCATTGAAGTCGGGCAGGCGGCCCTATACGTCGGATGTATAGGGGCACGCTGATCTTGCGGGAGGAAGCCGATGCGAAACGCGACCTCATCCTCGAAAGTTTCCACGGCCCTGGCCGGTGTGGCGTTGAGCGTGAGCCTGACCGGCGCAGCCTTTGCTCAATCTCGGCCGGATACCGAGAACGGCCGTTACGCGCTGTCAACCACCGCCGATGGTGTGCTGCGGCTCGACACGCGGACCGGCACGGTCTCAACCTGCAACAATAATTCGGGTACGGGCTGGGCCTGCTATGCCGTGCCCGACGAGCGCGCCGCGATGGACGCGGAAATCGGCCGGCTGCAGGCCGAGAACGAGACGCTCAAGGCCGAGCTCGCGCAGCGCGATCCGACCACCACCGGCAAGACCGACGAGGCGCTGCCGAAATCGGATTCGCTGAAGAAAAGCGAGCCGAAGGTCGCCGAGGGCGGACGCAGGATCGAAATCCCGTTGCCGAGCGATCAGGATATGGACCGCATGATGTCGTTCCTCGAGCGAGCCTGGCGCCGCCTGGTCGAGATGGCCAACCGCGTGCAGCGCGACGCGTCGGGGAAGATTTAGTTCGTTTGTAGATAGGTCCTTCGTTCATGACCTCACTCTCGCGCAGCGCCCCATCAATCGCCAGTGCCACCACCATCGTGTCATCGCTACTGACCGTGCACACGCCGAGCGTCGGCTTCACCAACCTCACATCGGAGGTCGCAAAATTTCTGCGCGAGGCGCGCGGGGCCGAGGGGCAAGTGACGCTGTTCATCCGTCACACCTCGGCGTCGCTGACCATCCAGGAGAATGCCGATCCGACCGTGCTCGAGGATCTCCTGACCGTATTGCGCCGTCTGGCGCCGGAGAATGGCGGATGGCGCCATGACACCGAAGGTCCCGACGACATGCCGGCGCATATCAAGACCATGCTGACGTCGACCTCGCTCCAGGTTCCGGTACTCGATGGCGAACTCGCGCTCGGCACCTGGCAAGCGATCTACCTGATCGAGCATCGCGCCAGACCGCACCGGCGCGAGGTCGTGCTGCAATTCGTCGGCGGCACAAAATGACGCAGATCGTCTCGCCTCACGGGAAGCTCCGTAGCCCGGGCGAAGCGCCAGCGTAACCCGGGACCGCTGGTAGATGTCGACACAAGTGTCCCGGGTTGCGCTGCGCTCCACCCGGGCTACGAAACTTGGAGATCAGCCAGCTCAAACAAAATCGGCCGCGGATCGCTCCGCGGCCGATCGAGCAAGCGCTGCAAAGCGCGCTTCGTCTCAGGTCTTGCTGATATCGACGTCCTTGGTCTCCGGCAGGAACAGGAAGCCGACCACCGCGGTGATTGCCGCGAAGATGATCGGGTACCAGAGGCCGGCATAGATATCGCCGGTGGAAGCCACGATCGCGAACGCGGTCGCGGGCAGCAAGCCGCCGAACCAGCCGTTGCCGATGTGGTACGGCAGCGACATCGAGGTGTAGCGGATGCGGGTCGGGAACAGTTCGACCAGCATGGCGGCGATCGGGCCGTAGACCATGGTGACGAAGAGCACCAGGATGAACAACAGCCCGACCACGGCCGCGACCTGCGGACGGAAGATGTCGAACGGGTGCGACATCTTCACGATGCCGGCGTCGCCCGTCTTCGGATAGCCCGCCGCCTGGATCGCCGCCAGCACCGCAGCATTGGAAGTCTTGGCGTCAGCGTAAGGCACTTCCTTGCCGTTGACGACGACCTTCACGCCGGAGCCGGCCGGGCCGGAGGTCGTCGCGTACTTCACCGAGGACTGGGCGAGGTAGGCACGCGCGGTGTCGCAAGGCGCGGTGAAGACGCGGGTGCCGACCGGGTTGAACAGGTCGCCGCAGCCCTTGGGATCGGCCACCACCTCGACCTTGGTCGCTTCGATCGCCTTTTCCAGCGCGGGGTTGGCGTTGGTGGTGATCATCTTGAAGATCGGGATGAAGGTCAGCGCAGCGATCGCGCAGCCGGCGAGGATGATCGGCTTGCGGCCGATCTTGTCGGACAGCATGCCGAACACGATGAAGAAACCGGTGCCGAGCAGGAGCGACCAGGCAATCAGGAGGTTGGCGGTGTAGCCGTCGACCTTCAGGATCGATTGCAGGAAGAACAGCGCGTAGAACTGGCCCGTGTACCAGACCACGCCTTGGCCCATGGTGCCGCCGATCAGGGCGAGCAGCACGATCTTGGCGTTGGCCCAGTTGGCGAAGGCTTCCGTCAGCGGTGCCTTGGAACTCTTGCCCTCGTCCTTCATGCGCTGGAACACCGGCGATTCGTTCAGCCGCAGCCGGATCCAGACAGAGATGCCGAGCAGCAGCACCGACACCAGGAACGGAATGCGCCAGCCCCATTCCGCAAAGGCCTGCTCGCCGGTCGCGGTGCGCGTGAACAGGATCACCAGCAGCGACAGGAACAGGCCGAGCGTGGCGGTGGTCTGGATGAAGGAGGTGTAGTAGCCGCGCTTGCCCTGTGGGGAGTGCTCGGCAACATAGGTTGCTGCACCGCCATATTCTCCGCCGAGCGCAAGGCCCTGCAGCAGGCGCAACGCGATCAGGATGACCGGCGCGGCGATGCCGATGGTGGCGGCGTTGGGCAACAGGCCGACGATGAAGGTCGACAGGCCCATGATCAGGATGGTCACAAGGAATGTGTATTTGCGGCCGACGATGTCACCGACGCGGCCGAACACGATGGCGCCGAACGGACGCACCAGGAAGCCGGCGGCGAAGGCCAGCAGGGCGAAAATGTCGCGAGTCGCCGGCGGATAGGCCGAGAAGAACTGCGCGCCGATAATGCTGGCCAGCGATCCGTACAGGTAGAAGTCGTACCACTCGAAGACGGTACCGAGCGAGGAGGCAAGGATGACGAAGCGTTCATCCTTTGTCATGCCGCCAGGGCGCGCCGAACTTGCAGTCATTGTGGACATCTGGATCATTCCCCCCAAATTATTGCTGGTGAACTCGCCTGCCGAGTTCGGCCGGATGAGCTACGGGCTTGGAAGGAGGGTAACATCGCGGCAAAAGCCGCCCCAATACGACTTTCGGCCCTTTTCACGCCCTTCCACGCCGCGAGGAGTTGCCGGTTGCGCGGTCCCGATCCGGACTTCGGCCCGCGTGTTGCGACGCACAAGCGCGCACATTAACTGCTTCGACAGACGGTAGAATTACGGCTTGCACGCAGCCTTCGCTCGGAGGACAAGGGACAAAAAAGGGGGCGGCGACCCGCTCAAGAGATACCGATGACCGTTGCTGTCCAGACCCATCTTGTCATCGCCGATGACCATCCGCTGTTCCGCGATGCGCTGCGGCAGGCAGTCGCGAGCGTCGTCAGTGCGGCCGCCATTACCGAAGCAGGTTCGTTCGACGAGCTCACCGCCTTGCTCGAGAAGGACGCTGACGTTGACCTAATTCTGCTCGACCTGACCATGCCGGGGATCAGCGGCTTCTCCGGCCTGATCTATCTGCGCGCGCAGTATCCGGCGATTCCGGTGGTGATCGTATCAGCCAGCGATGATGCCACCACGATCCGCCGCTCGCTCGACTTCGGCGCGTCGGGCTTCATCCCGAAGCGCTTCGGCGTCGATACGCTGCGCGATGCCATCATGAAGGTGATGGACGGCGACGTCTGGGTTCCCGCCGACACCGACCTGTCGTCGGCCGGCGATCCCGAGATGGCGCGGCTGCGTGACCGGCTGGTGACGCTGACGCCGCAGCAGGTGCGTGTCCTGATGATGCTGTCGGAGGGTTTGCTCAACAAGCAGATCGCCTACGAGCTCGGCGTCTCCGAAGCCACCATCAAGGCGCATGTGTCCGCGATCCTGCAAAAGCTCGGCGTCGAAAGCCGAACCCAGGCCGTGATCGCCGCTGCCAAGATCGCCGGCGGCCAATGGCGCCAGGGCACGCCGCAGGGGTGATCAGCCACGTGCGCCGGTAGGGTGGGCAAAGCGCAGCGTGCCCACCAATAAGCATCCCGCTCGTGGTGGTGGGCACGCGGAGCCTGTCATCGGGCGCGCGTTCGCGCGACCCGTTGGCTTTGCCCACCCTATGGCATCGCTCCGTTACTCCGCCGCGACCATCTGCTGGGTCCGCCACTGTCCGAGCAAGGCGCGCAGCGACGCGGGCTTCACCGGCTTGTTGAGCACCGCGATGTTTTCCTCGCGTGCGGCGGCACGGACATGGGGGCTGCGGTCGGCGGTGATGAGGATCGCGGGCAGCCCCTCGCCGAGGCGGCGGCGGATGTCGCGGATCGCGGCGACGCCGTTGCCGCGGTCGAGATGGTAGTCGACCAGAAGGCCGGTGACGCGCCCGCCCGCGGCCTCGATCGCACCGATCGCGCTTTCGGGATCGGCGACCGCAATCACCTCGGCGCCCCAGGCGGTCAGAAGCGTCTTCATGCCATCGAGGATCGCCCGGTCGTTCTCGATGCAGACGATCAGCGCGCCGCTGATCGGGGTCTTGGCGAGCGGCGTTGCGCTGGTCACGGGACCCGTATGGTTGATGGCTTTTGCGACCGGCACGGTCACCGAGAACACCGAGCCGCCGCCCGTATTGGCATCGAGCGCAATGCCATGGTCGAGCACGCGCGCCAGCCGCTCGACGATCGACAGCCCCAGCCCCAGGCCGCGCGCGATCCGCGCGCCCTGTTCGAGGCGGTGGAACTCCTTGAAAATTTCGCCGCGCTTGAGCACGGGAATGCCGACGCCGGTGTCGTAGACGCAGATCTTGAGCGACTTCCCGCGACGCCGGCAGCCCACCAGCACACGGCCGCGCGGCGTATATTTGATCGCGTTGGAGATGAAGTTCTGCAATAGCCGCCTGAGCAGCGAACGGTCGGACTCGACCGCCAGCGAACAGGGCACGAAGGCCAGCTCCAGCCCCTTGGCACGCGCGATCGGCGCAAACTCGATTTCGAGCGAACGCATGAGATCGCCGATCTTGAAGCGGCTGATCGACGGCGTCATGGCACCGGCATCGAGCCGCGAAATGTCGAGCAGCGCGCCGAGAATCTCCTCGATCGCTTCCAGGGAGTCGTCGATATTCTCGACCAGGCGGGAATCCTCGCCGCCCTGCTGGCGCTCCACCATGCTCGTGACGTAAAGCCGCGCCGCGTTCAAGGGCTGCAGGATGTCATGGCTGGCGGCCGCGAGAAATCGCGTCTTGGAAATGTTGGCATCCTCGGCGGCGCTCTTGGCCAGCGCCAGCTCGGAATTGAGGCGGGTGAGTTCCTCGGTGCGGTCGCGCACGCGCTTTTCCAGCGTCGCATTGGCGCGCTCCAGCGCCTCGGCCGCCTCGAAGCTCGGCGTCACGTCCGAGAAGGTGATGACGAAGCCGCCGCCGGGCATCCGGTTGGTGCGGACCTCGATCACCATGTGGCGGTCGGGCAGCCGCTCCAGGTAAGGCTCGCCCTCGGTGGTGTAGGCGGCGAGCCGCTTCTCCAGCATGATCTGGGCATCGCCCGAGCCTGACGGATTGACCGCGCCCATGAACTCCAGGATCTCCGGCAAGGGGATGCCGAGTTGAACCAGATGCGCCGGCAATGCCAGGATCTCGGCGAATTGGCGGTTCGAACAGATCAGTTGCAGATCGGCGTCGAACACCGCGATGCCCTGGCGCACATGATTGAGCGCGGTCTGCAGGATCTCGCGGTTGAAATGCAGCGCCGCATGGGAATCGTCGAGCAGCTTCAGCGCAGCCTTCGCCGAAACCGTGCGCTTGCGGAGCAGCAGCGACATCACGAGCCGCGAGGAGGCGGCGCCGATCGAGGACGCGATCAGGCGCTCGGCATGCTGCAGCAATTCGAGGCCGGCGGGCGCCGACGCGTCGGGCCTTCCGCCACGTTCGGTCGCAAACGCCTCGAAGGCGAGGCCGGCGCGCTCGGGCCCGAGATATTGCGCCACCGTGCTCTGGATGTCCTGCACCGTCACCGTGGTGCGCCAGCGCCGGAAACTCGGCGCGATCGGCGTGAAGGTGTGGGGCACGAACAGGTCGGCCTGCAGGCGTTCGATCGAGGTCGGCTCGCGCGCCAGCGAGAACACGAGGTAGGTGAAGATGTTCAGCGACAGGCTCCACAGCACCCCGTGCAGCAGCGGCGGCAGGTCGGTGCCGAGCAGCGCCTGCGGCCGCAGCGCCTCGATGCCGAAGGGGCCGTGCTGCAGCAGCATCAGCCCCGTGGTGCTGCTCTCCAGGAAGCTCGGCAGAAACAGCGTGTAGATCCACAGGGCAAAGCCGACCACCATGCCGGCGATAGCACCGCGCGCGGTCGCCTGCCGCCACAGGAGCCCACCGAAGAAGGCGGGCGCAAGCTGCGTGATCGCCGCGAACGACAACAGCCCGATCGCGGCAAGCTGGGTATTGCCGAGCGCGCGATAATAGAAATAGGCCATCACCATGATGCCGAAGATCGCAAAGCGGCGCACGCTCAGCAGGAAGTCGCTGAAATCCTTCTGCCCGGCGAGCGCTTCGCGGCTTCGCTGCAACACCATCGGCAGCACGATGTCGTTGGAGACCATGATCGACAGCGCCACGCATTCCACGATCACCATCGCGGTGCCCGCCGACAGCCCGCCGATGAAGACGGCGACGCTGAGCAGCGACGCGTTGGCCTCCATCGGCAGCGCCAGCACATACATGTCACTGTCGACGGCGCCGAACGGGAAGGTCACGAGCCCTGCGATCGCGATCGGGATCACGAACAGGTTGATCGCGACGAGATAGAGCGGGAACAGCCAGCGCGCGCGCCCGACCTCCTCCTGGCCTGAATTCTCGACCACGCTGACATGGAACTGGCGCGGCAAAAGCATGATCGCGCAGAACGACAACAGCGTCATGGTCAGGAAATTGCCGACCGACGGCACATATTCGATCGCGCGCACCGCTTCCGGCGTCTTCATCGCGCGCTCGATCAGTTCGGTCGGTGAGAACATCCAGAAGGTGACGAAGATGCCCGCGGCGAGGAACGCCACCAGCTTGACGATGGATTCGGTCGCGACCGCCAGCATCAGGCCGTGCTGATGCTCGGTGGCATCAGCCTGCCGGGTGCCGAACAGCACCGCGAATACGGCCATCGCCAGCATCACCACCAGCGCGATGTCGCCGAGGATGGGGACCGAGGAAAACGCCCTGTCCTCGGTCAGGATCGTTTCCAGCGAGGAGGCGATCGCCTTGAGCTGGAGCGCGATATAGGGCACCGAGCCGATGATCGCGATCAGCGCCACGGTGGCGGCCACCGCCTGGCTCTTGCCGTAGCGCGCGGCGATGAAGTCGGCGATCGACGTGATGTTCTGCGACTTGGCAAGCCCGATCACGCGGCGGAGCAGCGGCGTGCACAAGCCGATCATCAGGACCGGGCCGACATAGATCGCGAGGAAGTCGACGCTGGTGCGGGTCGCAAATCCGACCGAGCCGAAGAAGGTCCAGGAGGTGCAGTAGATCGCGAGCGACAGCGGGTAGATCACCATGCCCGCGCGACCGCGCTTCGTCGGCAGCGAACGATCGCCGCGGCTGGCGACAAAGAACAGGAACCCGATATAGCCGAACGCGGCGGCGATGACGCCCCAGTCGTGCAGCATCGCTGCTCATCTCCCTTCCCGGCCTCAGAGCGGGCCGTGAAGGGGCAGTATAGCGGCATCGTACGGGCGGCGCACCGTACGATACCGTTCCAATCCCTGATGTCGCGTCGTTAGGGTTATTCTGCCGCCATCGACCGCTTGCGGAGCGGCAGCCCAAGCCGCTCCCAGACCTGCAGCAGCGCCTCGGCGAGGCCGTCCATCAGGCCGTCGTCATGGTAGGGCGACGGCGTGATCCGCAGCCGCTCGGTACCCTTGGGGACGGTCGGATAGTTGATCGGCTGGATATAGATGCCGTGTTCCTCGAGCAGGATGTCGGTCGCGCGCTTGCACTTTTCGGGGTCGCCGACGAACAGCGGCACGATATGGGTGTCGCTCGACATTACGGGCAGTCCGGCAGCGTTCAGGATCGCCTTGAGGCGGGCGGCGCGTTCCTGGTGGCGCTCGCGCTCCCAGCTCGAGGTCTTGAGGTGGCGGATCGCAGCGGTCGCGGCCGAGCAGATCGCCGGCGGCAGCGCGGTCGTGAAGATGAAGCCCGGCGCGTAGGAACGCACGGCATCGATGATCTCGGCCTTGGCGGCGATATAGCCGCCGAGGCAGCCGAACGCCTTCGCCAGCGTGCCTTCGAGCACGTCGATACGGTGCATGACGCCATCGCGCTCGGCGATGCCGCCGCCGCGCGGCCCGTACATGCCGACCGCATGGACTTCATCGACATAGGTCATGGCGCCATAGCGCTCGGCGAGGTCGCAGATCTGCTCGAGCGGCGCGACGTCGCCGTCCATTGAATAGAGGCTTTCGCAGGCGATCAGCTTCGGCCGGTCGGGACCGGCCTCGCGCAACAGCTCCTCCAGATGCGCGAGGTCGCTGTGGCGGAAAACTTTCCGCTCGCAGCCGCCCTGGCGGATGCCTTCGATCATCGAATTGTGGTTCAGCGCGTCCGACAGGATCAGGCAGTTCGGGATTAGCTTTGCGATCGTCGCGATGCCGGTCTGGTTCGAGACATAGCCGGAGGTGAACAGGAGCGATGCTTCCTTGCCGTGGAGGTCGGCGAGCTCGGCTTCGAGCTGCACCAGCGGATGATGGGTGCCGGCGATATTGCGGGTGCCTCCGGCGCCGGTGCCGACGCGGGTCGCGGTCTCGACCATGGCGCCGACGACCTTGGGATGCTGGCCCATGCCGAGATAGTCGTTGGAGCACCAGATCACGACATTGCGCTGGCCCTTCGGCGAGTGCCAGATCGCATGCGGAAAGCGGCCTGCGATACGTTCGAGGTCGGCAAATACGCGGTAGCGCCGTTCGTCATGGAGGCGGTTGAGGGCGGCGCTGAAAAACTGGCTGTAATCCATCGGCAAACCTAGAGCAGGACCCGGCCGGGGCGGCCACCTCTTCTTAGAGCTTTTCAATCTCTAATGTCTATCCGCTATCCCATGTTTGGGCATGCACCAGACATTGGACAGATTGTCCATGGAAGCGCGGCAAATGTTGATGTGGATCAACGACCTAGACCGACTGCTGGAATGCGCGCCAATAGCTTCGCGGGCCGCATCGTTACGCAATCGCACGATGCCCGTAATTGTCCGGATCAACCGAACCGGGTGTAGCGCGTCAGGTGGTGCGGAAACGCAGCACGCCGTCGATTGCCTCGGCCGTCAGCCGGCCCTCGACCAGCATGTAGTTGACGTGGGCGATCAGTTCGCCGGCGGCGAATCCCATCTGGTGCGCATCCAGCACGTGCTTGTGGAACACGACCGGCACCAGCTCCTTAGAGGTCTTGGCGGTCTCCCGGCAGGCCTCGGCGATCAGCCCGCAGCGCTCCTCGTGATGGTCGGCGAGCTGCTTGATCCGTGTCTTCAGGCCGTAGAACGGCACGCCATGGCCGGGCAGCACCAGCGCGTCATAGGGTAGCGTCGTGGTGAGGCTCGCCAGCGAGGCCAGATATTCGCCGAGTGAGTTCTGCTCGGGCTCGACGGCCCAGACACTGACATTGGGCGAGATCTTGCTCAGCACCTGGTCGGCGGAGAGGAACAGCTTGTCGGCAGCGCAATACAGCATCACCTGGTCGAGCGCATGTCCGCCGCCCGTGATGACCTTGAAGCGCCGCGTGCCGATCACGACCTCGTCGCCATGGGTCAGCCGGCGGTAGGACGCCGGCAGCACCGAGACCCGCTTCAGATAATCCTGGCCGCGGCCGAGCAGCTTGTCGGTCAGGTCCTCGTCCATGCCGTGACGGCGGAAGAACAGACGTTGCGCGGTCAATCGCTCGGCGGTGCCGCGGTTCTGATGATAGACCGACTGCAGGTATTCGACCTGCGACATGTATAGCGGGCAGCCGAACCGCTCGATGATCCACCCGGCGAGCCCGACATGATCGGGATGCGAATGGGTCACGATCAGACGCGTGATGGTCATGCCCTTGAGCGGGCCTTCGAACAGCGTGGTCCAGGCTGCGATCGATTCCTCGTTGCCGAAGCCGGAATCGATCATGGTCCAGCCGTCGCCATCGGCGAGCAGATAGATGTTCACGTGGTTGAGGCGGAACGGCAGTTTCAGCCGCGCCCAGAGCACGCCCGGCATCACTTCCACGACCTGGTCCGGGCCGGGGTGATTTTCGAAGGGGTATCGCAGTGCCTCCGCCGAGGACTGCACGCTGTCTGTTTTCGAATGCATCGCCTACCGGCTTAGCGGTACCGGCCGCCCGGCGCTAGCTCAAAAAAGCAGATGCCGGTTCGGATAATGGGCATGAATATCCCGTAGCCCGGATGAAGCGCAGCGCAATCCGGGATTGGTGATCTGGGGCGAGACGGCCCCGGATTACGCTTCGCTCCATCCGGGCTACAGTTGTTCCCGGGGTGGCGGCGGTTCCTTACGCCGCGCGGATATTCGACAGGAACGCGTCGATTCCGGCGCGCAGCACCTCGGCCTCCCGGCGCAATTCGCTGGAGGCGTTCAGCACCTCGCCGGCGGCGGTGCCGGCTTCCGCCGAGGCGCTGCTGACGCCGACGATATTGCTTGAGACCTCGCTGGTGCCGCCGGCCGCGTGCTGGATGTTGCGGGCGATCTCGCGCGTCGCCGCGCCCTGTTCCTCGACCGCGGCGGCGATCGCGGTGGTGACGTCGTTGATCTCGCCGATCGTATTGCTGATGTTGCGGATCGCGGAAACCGCCGTCGTCGTCACCTCCTGCATGCTGACGATCTGCTGGCGGATCTCGTCGGTCGCCTTGGCGGTCTGGTTGGCGAGGCTCTTCACCTCGGAGGCGACCACGGCAAAGCCGCGGCCGGCTTCGCCGGCGCGCGCCGCCTCGATGGTGGCGTTGAGCGCGAGCAGGTTGGTCTGCGAGGCGATGGTCTGGATCAGATCGACCACCACGCTGATGCGCCCGGCGTTCTCGGCAAGGCCCTGCATGGTAACGTCGGTCTGGCCGGCTTCGTCCACCGCCTTGCGCGCGATCTCGGCCGAGGTCACGACCTGGCGGCCGATCTCGGCGATCGAGGAAGAGAGCTCCTCGGTGCCCGCGGACACCGTCTGCACGTTGACCGAGGTCTCCTCAGCCGCGGAGGCGACCGTGTTCGCCAGCGCGCTGGACTGGTCGGCGGTCGCCGACATGCTCTGCGCCGTCGACTGCATCGAACTGGCGGCGTTCTGCAGGCTGTCGAGGGCGCTGCGGACGGTGGATTCGAATTCGACGATGCGGGCTTCCATGCGCGAGGCGCGCTCCGCCTTGGCGATGCGGTCCTTGTCCTGTTCGGCCGAGAGCGCGCGGCCCTCGATCATGCTTTCGCGGAACACCGTCAGCGCGTTGCCCATCGCGGCGATCTCGTCGTCCTGGCGGCTCTGATGGATCTCGGTGTCGAGATCGCCGGCCGACAGCCGCTGCATCGCGTCCTGCAGGCCCTTGAGCCGCTTGAGGATGTTGCGGCCGACATAGAGCCAGACGAACAGGATCGAGCCGATCAGGGTGCCGATGCCGAGCGCGAGCATCACCATGGTCGCAAACGAAATCTCTTGTTGCGCGTGGCTGGTGGACGCATCGGTCGCCTTCCGCACGCCGTCGACGAGCTGCTGCACGCTGATGCCGAGGCCGATATTGAGCTTGCGGGTCTCCTCCAGGATGGTCTCGCCGAAATCGGTGGCGTCCAATTCCTTCTGGCGGACCTTGAACACGCCGGTCTTGCCCTGGCCGAGCGTCTGCAGCTTTGCGGCGGCATCGGCCAGCGCCTTGGTGCCGGAATTCTTCGGCAGCATCCCCAGATTGGAAATCGTCTGCGAGAGCACCCGCTTGAAATCCTTCTCGATCGCTTCCAGCGTGTCGCTGTTGGTCGCCGACAGCGCTGCGGCCATGTTGGAGGCCATCAGGTTGCCGCTGGCGATCACATCGCCGAGCTGCTCGACGACGCGTGCGGCGCTGCTTGCGTCGTCGGACGACGGCTCGGCCGCGCCGAGGATGGCATGGAGCTGGCTCTGCGCGTCCATCATCGCCGGCGCCGAGGCCGCGACGAACTCGGCTTGCACCTTGCGCAGCGTTTCATACTGCTTGTCGTGCAACGCCGCCGTTTCCAGCCGCTCGCGCGCGGCCGAGCCGAGGCTCTCGATCACGTCGTCGATGTTCTTGACCGTCTCGGTCAGCGCTTTCCCGATCGCCTTGTCGGCGCCGAGCTTGATGATCTCGTCGAGTTTCTGCAGCGCCTGCTTCTGCGTTTCCTTCATCTTGGCAGAGCGCTCGTTCAGCGCCTCCTCGGTGCGCGAGGCGAGCAGCGCCGGACCCTGGCTCGCCAGGCTCGCGCTTTGCGCCGACAATTGCAGGCTGGCGGCAAGCCGCGGGATGTCGCGGCCGGAGAGGTCGCCCATGGTCTTGCCGAGCTGTTCGAACACCATGGCAGCGCCCGCGCTGATCACGATCGCCATGGCGGCGATGACGGCGAACGCCGCGAACAGGCTGCCCCTGACGCCCCATCGCGGGCGGCGGATGCCTTTAAGTTTCAATTTACCGAAGCGGAATCGTAACGCCATCTACCTGCCCCCGCAGTCACTGTCCTTGAGCTTGAATCCTCGCGCGGCAGTATCGCGATGGCGGGTTAACAAAATCGGGAACCCGAATGTGCGGCGGCGCAATTTTTGCCGCGCATGGCGGCGTTGAAGTAGCTTTGTACCGCACGTCGGAATTGATCACGCAGTGCTTGCAGGAAACCCGCGCCTACAACCTCTCGAGAATTAAAAAAAGGCCGGCGAGATGCCGGCCTTTTTCAGATCTCTTGTTCAGATCTCTTGTTCAGATTTCTTGGATCGCGGTCAGTAGCCCGTTGCCACCGGCCCGCCGAAACTGCCGAAATTGAAGCGGTAGTTGATGCCGGCTTTCACGGTGTGCTCGTCATTGTGGAAGCTGCCGAACGGCACCAGCCGGGCCGGCGCGACGAAGCGGCTGTCGCCGAAATCGTAGAATTGATATTCGGCCTTGGCCGACCAGTTCGGCGCGAACATGTATTCGATGCCGCCGCCGACGGTAAAGCCGTTGCGGTGGCGGTCGCTCAGCGCGAATCCGACCGGGACGCCGCCGAACCTCAGCGCCTCATTGTTGTCGGAGTAAGCGTAGCCGCCCTTCGCGTAGATCAGGCCCGGGCCCCAGGTCCAGCCGACGCGGCCGGTGATCGAGCCGATCCCGCGCTGGTCGTTGTTGTAGACGAAGCCGCCGGGGAACGCCGCGCTGACCTGGTCGCCTCCGAGCCAGGAATACTGACCTTCGACGCCGACCAGAAAGTTCGGGTGGAATTGCCAGTCACCGCCCACCTGGACGCCACCGAGGAAGCGGGTTTTGCGGTCGCTGAGCGCGAAGCCATTAAAGTTGTCGCTGCTGGTGAAGGCGCCGCCGATATGGCCGCCGACATAGAAGCCGGTCCAGTTGTAGATCGGCGCGGCGTAAACCGGCGCCGGGGCTTTGCTGTAGTAAGGGCGGGCGCCGAGATCGGCGCCAAATGCCGGCGCGGCTGCGGCGAACGCCATGAGGGCAACGGTTGCGAGCAGGATCTTCTTCATTTCCAGTCCTCGAAAATACAAACGAGACGCTGCGCGCAGCGCCCCCTGGGGCGAGTAAAGACCGCATTTGAATAAAATGATGTCAGCGGGGGACGATCGCGGTCGATAATCCAACCTATTGGCCGGTAATTGTTTTTTGTGCTTAACGGCGGCTTAAGGAAGGGTGAAGGAAGGCTTAATTTGCGCTTGGGTGCGCAAGCTTTGCGGAAGCCATTCCTAACCGGGCAAGACTTGCTTAACCAAGCCGGCGCCGGACGTCCTCGCGCATCTGTTCGCGGAATTGAGCCTTGCGCGCCGGCCGTTCCTTCTCCGGGACGTCATAGCGGTCGAACACGTTGAACTTCTCGAGGATCGGATAGTGCTCGCTGGCCATCGCCAGCACGCGTAGGAGATCGGCGACTTGCGCGCTCGGTCCCGTCACCTCCCAGCGGCGGACGGTGTTGGCGCCCTCGGGCTCCTTCAGTCCGCACAGCCCCGCCATGTCGGCCGCCGTGAGCGGCCGGCCAATAGCTTCGCCGAGATGCTCGCGGAGCTTTTTCAGCTCTGGGCCGGTCATCGATACCTCGTTCGGACCGGAACATGATCCGGAAAAGTAGGCGCCAGCTTTCGAAGCGTCTGCGGGAATATCATGCTCACACAAAAGATAGAGCGGAATGACGGTTCATCACGCTTTAGTAGCGCTCCATTCGGATGGTTTGTGAACTAGATCACACGGCCCATCGCGGAAGCAAGTTATACCGCTCGCCGATTCCTGATGAGGAGGAGATCATGCGCAGCTTGATTGAAAGCCTCACACCCGACGCTTGCCGAATCGACTGGAAATTGATCGGCGCCATGTTCGCGTTTTATATGGCAGTGGTGGTGATCGCAGCCGGTCTGCTGATGACCCATCGATCTACGAAAGGCTCGGCTTACGAGCTGTCGCTGGCTGCGGTCGCTTGCGTGTCCTGTGCGCTTGCGGCCGATTGATCGAACTGGATCATGATCCGATCAGACGGAATCGGGTCATGGTCTCCGCGCAGACGCTTTGCGTTCGCCGCGAGGGAGAAGTTTCCACTTTCGGATCATGCTCTAGGTTTCCGAATGATGCTCGATCACGTCCGGCGGCGTGACGACCATCAATAATCGCGCTGGTCCAAGCCCGGCATTGCGGCCCATATGCGGTCGGTCGCCGAACAGATGGACGCAATCGCCCTGGTCGAGCACGAAGCGTTCCTCGCCGATCTGAAATTCGATCCTGCCCTCGAGCACGTAGAGGATTTCCTCGCCCTCATGGGAAAGCAGCTTGATGTCGAGGTCCGAGGTGACCGGAAAATCGAGCACGAAGGCGCTCAGCTTGGGGTCTCCGAGGTCGCCCGAGAGCCAGTGATAGTCATAGCCGTTGGCGGAGTGCGGCGGAGAAGTCTCGCGCTGGCGGCGGCGCGAGATCGTGTAATATTTGGGCGCCTGGACGTCGCCGGAATCCTCGAACAGGTCACGCAGCGGAATGTTCAGCCGGGTCGCGATCAGGATCACATTGGCGATCGACATCGCCGCCTCGCCGCGCTCCACCCGCGAGAGATAGGCCGCCGAGAGGCCGGTATCGTTGCCGAGCGCCTGCAGCGTGAGCTTCCGATCCGTGCGCGCTTTACGGATTCGCACTCCAAGTTGCCGGGCGATCAGCCGCGCCTGATCCATGGCCCCTCCCGAAAGCTATCGTGATGGCTTACCGGGACTTGCTCTAGAGGTGATTTGCATCGGACGCAAGATCAGCGGTAAAAACGGCGCAAACTCCGGCTTGCGCCGTACCACAATGTGCAAGTCACTTCTTGATCAGCGGGCATGCGCTCGCTTCCAAGGGCGGAAACACCTTGTCGGCCGGCAAGGTGGCCAGGATCTTGTAATAGTCCCATGGCTCCTTGGATTCCTGGGGCTGCTTTACCTGCATCAGGTACATGTCGTGCATCAGCAGCCCGTCCTCGCGGACCCGGCCATTGTGGGTGAAGATGTCATCCACCGGCAGCTCCTTCATCTTCGCCATCACCGCAATTGCTTCATCGGTACCGGCCGCTTCGATCGCGTGAAGATAATGGCGCACCGCCGAATAGACGCCGGCTTGCGTCATCGTCGGCATGGCCTTGTGCAGCTTGAAGAACTTTTCCGACCAGGCGCGGGTTTCCGGATTGCGGTCCCAGTAGAAGGCCGAGACGAAGCGCAGGCCCTGGGTGCTGGCGAGGCCCATCGCATGGATGTCGGTGATAAAGACGATCGGCGCCACGAAGGTCTTGCTCTTGTTGATGCCGAATTCCGCCGCCTGCTTGATTGCGTTGGCCATGTCGGCGCCGGCGCTCGCCAGCGCCACCACCTTGGCCTTCGAGGATTGCGCCTGCAGCAGATATGAGCTGAGGTCGGCGGTGTTGAGCGGGTGGCGCACCTCGCCTTCGACAGTGCCGCTGCCTTCGGTCACCGCCTTGCGGATATCGTTGGCGAAGGCGTGGCCGAATGCGTAATCGACCGTCAGGAGAAACCAGCTCTTGTCGCCGGCATCGGTCATCGTCCTGGCGAGACTGTAGCCGTTGGAATAGCTGGTGTAGACCCATTGCGCCGAGGTGGCGGTGCAGGCCTTGCCGGTGAAATCGGAAGAGGCCGCCATGATGATGGCGATCTTGCTCTTGTCCTTCGCCAGGGCCTGCACGGCAAAGCCGACCGACGAGTTCGAGAAGTCGGCGACCATGTCGACGCCATCCCGGTCGAACCATTCGCGCGCCTTTGCTGCGCCGATGTCGGCCTTGTTTTGGTGATCGGCGGAGACGAGCTCGATTTTCTTGCCGAGGATAGTGCCGCCGAATTCCTCGATCGCCATTTTCGCCGCAACCACCGAGCCCGGACCGGCCAGATCCGCATAGAGCCCGGACTGGTCGTTCATGATGCCGATCTTGACGAAGTCGTCCGAGACGACCGGGTCGGCGGCCCGGCCCTGCTGCATGGCCAGGACCAGGCCGATCGGCACGACTGCAAGCCTGAGGAATTTCGTCAGTGACGGCATCTTGCTTCTCCTTTGGATTCGCTGGGCGGGGAACGGCGTTTGCACGATCTCGCCGCACAATTTTTGCATATCATGCACTTCAGTGTAGGATTAAATTATCGGCATTTGCCGATTACGAAATAGTCTGGACGTAATTTGCATAATATGCAAAATTCTCAACGCAGCTAGGCCGGCCCCTCGCGCCGAAAAAGCTGAGAGAAACAGGAGTAGGGGATGTCGGACGCCGTCCTGATGTCGTTGGCTGACGTGCACAGGTCAGCCAAGGCCGCGCTGCTTGCGCAAGGATTTAGTGCATCACATGCAAATGCGATTGCGAACACCGTGACCATGGCCGAGCGGGACGAATGCCGCCATCACGGCTTGTTCCGGCTGCCCTTCTATATGAACGGGCTGCACTCAGGTCAGGCGTCGCCGGACGCCGAGCCTGAACTGTCGGTACTTGCGCCTGCTGTGATCAAGGTCGATGCGAAATACGGTTTCTCGCCGCTGGCACTGGAGCGCGGCGCGGAGCCGCTCGCCGCGCTCGCCAAGAAGATAGGGATCGCGGCGATGGCGGTGAACAACGCGCTCAACGTCGCCGCGCTTTGGCCGGAGGTCGAGCGGCTGGCGGAGCACGGCCTGGTCGGCTTCGCCTTTGTCGCCGCCAGTCCCTATGTCGCGCCGGCCGGCGGCACAAAGCCGCTGTTCGGCACCAACCCCATGGCATTCGCCTGGCCGCGAAACGGCGAGCCTCCGGTCGTGTTTGATCAGGCGTCGAGCGCCAGCGCCCGCGGCGAGATTCAGCTTCGGCTTCGCGACGGCAAGACATTGCCCGACGGCTGGGCCATTGGACCGGACGGCACGCCGACCAGCGATCCGGCCCAGGCGCTGGCCGGCGCGCAGCTTCCGTTCGGCGGCTTCAAGGGTTCCAACATCGCGATGATGGTGGAATTGCTGGCGGGCCCGCTGCTCGGAGATGTCCTCAGCTTCGAAGCCGGCGAGCGCGACAAGGCAAATACGGGCGCTCCGTGCGGCGGAGAACTCGTGATCGCGATCGATCCGGTCCGCTGCATGGCGAACGGGGATCGCGCCAAACAGCTCGAACATGCCGAACTGCTGTTCGGCAGGATGCTGGCACAGGACGGCGTCCGGCTGCCTTCGGATCGCCGCTACGAGGCCCGCAAGCGCACCGAAGTCGAAGGGGTGCTGGTGCCGAAATCGCTCCGCGACTCGATCGAGCTTTACATCGCAGGCAAGCAAGCAGCCGAGCGGAATGCCTATGAGGGCGATCACCTGACGCATCGCAAGGATGCCGGTCGGGCCGTCGCGAGGTGAGGGCAGCCATGACAGGCTCGACATTATCGCCGACCGAGCGTACCCGCGTCCGGCTTCATCCGGAGCGCGCCGTCTATGATCGCGAGGTGATGTATCGCATCCTCGACGAGGCGCTGGTTTGTCACGTCGGTGTCGTGGTCGATGGCGCGCCGCGCGTGCTTCCGACCGCGATCGTCAGGATCGGCGACTTCGCCTACATCCATGGCAGTCCCGCCAATCAGTCGCTCGCGGCGCTGGCCGCCGGCGCTCCCGCCTGCATCACGGTCACCCTGATCGATTCGATCGTTGCGGGACGATCGGGATTTGGAATGAGCATGGACTACCGCTCCGTCATGATTTTCGCGGCGGCTGAGAAGATCGTCGATCCCGGCGAGAAGGAGCGCCTTGTCGCAGCGTTCATCGAGGATATCTGCCCAGGCCACCAGGTGCGCGCGCCGAAACCGAAGGAAATCGCCGCCACGCTCTTCGTGCGGTTTCCGCTAACCGAAGCCTCGGTCAAGATCAGGAATCAGGGCGTGGTGGATCCCGAAGAGGATTATCGGCTCGACACCTGGTCGGGCGTGATTCCGCTCCAACTTACCGCCGGCGAGCCGCGCAATTGTTCGGCCTTGAAACCCGGTATCGCCGTACCCGACTACGCGAAGAACTATCGCCGCGGCCGGTGAAGCTGTGATCTGAGCTGTATATCGTTTCGTGCGCCGATGACGATCGGCGCACTGATGTTGGTCGGGTCGCTGCGAGTGAAAGTGATGTGCACATCAAGGCCGCGCGCGGCTGCGCGGTCTGATTTGTCTGCTGATCGACTCTCAAAGTTGCTACGGCGACAGACGCCGCGATAGCCGAACTTGGCGTCATACTCGCGGGGCCATTCTCGCCGGATCGCTGGCGCTGGCTGTCTCTCTGCCCGCTATGATGCAGATCGCAACTTCTCTTAGTGATGAACGGGTGAGCACAATCGACTCGCGATCGTCGCAAAATGCCGCAACCCCGCCATTTGCTTTGACAGCAATGTGATTTGCGCCGAAAGAAGGGCCTCATTCTCGATGGGCGAAGTTGGGGAAGAACCGCGCGCATGAACCTTTTGTGATGCGCTTGTTGGGCTGTTGATGTTGGCTGAGACTTTTTGGGGGACGCGCTAATTGTTGCCGGTAGTCGATTATGGAGATCGCAGTCCTCGCGATCATCTCTCCCGCGTGGGGGCGGTTCCGGCCATGGACTCTGATCTGAGCCCGCAAGGGGGGATCTGGTGGCCTGAACGTGAGGATCTCTCGCTCGAGTTCATGCGCTTGCTGGCTTCCGTCCAGGAAGGCGGCGCGACTTTTTCGGAATGCTGGCTCACCGCCAGCCGCATCGATTTCGCTGGCGACGATGGCGACGATTCTTGGCACCGGGAATGGATTGGCGCCGCGGAAGTCAATCGCGAGCGGGCTTCATCCGCGGCCGCACAGGGCCATCTGGCGACGGCGAGGAGCAATTGGCTGCGCGCCATCAACTATTATCTTACCGCCGCATATCCGTTTGATCTTTCGCCGGACAAGCGGCGGTCAGCGACCGCATCGATGCGCGAATGCGCCGCGAAATATCTCAACTGCCGCGAGCCGGTCGGCGAGGTCGTCTCGATACCCTGGCTGAACGAGTTCACCTTGCAGGGATATTATTTGCCGGCGCGCCGCGGCGGCGATCGTGCGCCGGTGGTCATCTGTATCGGAGAGCCCGGACACCACAAGGAAGAATTCCTGTTCAAGCTTGCGCACCACGCCTCCGAGCGCGGGATGGCGCTGCTTGCGGTGGACGTCCTGGGCGACGGCACCGGCCAGTCGTTCGAGGAGGTATCGCTGCGCCACAAGCCGCAGCGGGCCATCGCACCGATCATGGATTACCTTGTCGGCCGCGACGATGTCGATGAGCGGCGGATCGCGATCCTCGCCGATGGCTGGAGTTCGTCCTTTGTCGCGCGCGGCATCGCCTTCGACCATCGCTTTGCTGCGGCCGTTTGCGACGGCGGCATCTGGGATCTGCATATAGGGTCATTCCTGAATCCGCAGGACAGGCCATTCGGCATCGAATCGTGTCCTGAATTGGAAGCCGACCGCATCCTGAGGAGCATCAGGTGTCCGTTGCTGATTGCCGCGAGCGGGCGCGGCGGACTCAGGGCGGACAGGGTTGCAGAACTGACGGATCAGTTGCGGGCGGGGCGGCGCGACCGGGACATCACGCTCGAGATTTTTGAGAGCGCGGAGACTACCGCAGGCCAGGGGCTCTTCGACAATCCAACTCTCGCCAACGAGTGCATTTTGGATTGGATAGCATCCCGCATCGCGGCGCAGCCTTTATAATGGGGCATAGTCCGAATAATGGGGCATAGTCCGAATAATAGGGCATAGTCCGAAGCCGCGCTGTCGCTACCCTCTTTGCGTTTGGGTCGGAAGACTTCGTGTCTCTAGAAGTCCGCCGCCACTTTCAGGCGGGCTTTCTCCAGGCGCTTCTTGAGGGCAGCGAGCTTGTTGGTCAGATCATCCAGCTCGCGCGGGCTGAATTCCGCGAAAATGAACTCGTTCAGGCTTTCCTGCTGCGAGGTCAGGCCCGCGAGCTGCTTGTAGGTCTTGTCCGTCAGCGACATCTTCACGATGCGGGCGTCTTCCTTCGCCGGCTTGCGACGGACTAAACCTTTCTTCTCCAGAAGCTTCGATTGGGTCGTGACGAACGACGGGTCGACATGCAGCATTTTTGACACAGCGTTTACGGGGACGCCGTCGCCCTGATCGAGGTCGGCAAGCGCCACGATCATCATCCATTGCGGTCCGCTGATTCCGAGCTTCTTGGCCCAGAAGTAGCGAATCTCCTCGAGATGAACGCTGATCGCCGCGATCTCCCAGGCGAATCGCCGAATGACATTCTCGCTCTTGGTGGCGGACTCATCCATGGGCACTGTACTCACCCCCTTCAGATTCCATAGCGGATGTCCGGCGGAAACGACAGCGGTAATCCGTTATACGTGTCAATTCGCACGAGAAATTAGCAACAGGTGGTCTTCGGCGGTGCGCGTCTCAGTTGCCGAAAAGACACATCGAGGTGGCAATCAATATATGAGTGAGTAAACTAATTTGATTATCTAAATAGCACATGCATAACTTTCATTCCGACGGAGGGGGGCACCCGACCGTCTCGTCTCAGGTGGTTCTCATCAGTCCACCGGCTTGAGAGATGCGTTGATCCTCAACGTTTTTTTCGAGGGCAGTCTAATCCGCTTTGCACGGGGGTTCGTGCATAGCACTTACTTGGAGGTTAACAATGAAGGTGGCTAAGAGCCTTATTCTCGGCTCAGCGGCGGCTCTGCTCGCGATGGGCGGGGCTCAGGCGGCCGATCTTCCCGTCAAGGCCAAAGCGGTCGAGTACGTGAAGGTCTGTTCGCTCTATGGTGCCGGTTTCTGGTACATCCCGGGCACCGATACCTGCATGAAGATCGGTGGTTATCTGCGTGTCGACACCACGTTCAACGGCGGCATCTACGGTTCGCAGGCTTGGAGCGGTGATGCGGGTCAGCATAACCGTTATCAAGACAACTTCTCCGCCCGCTCCCGTATGGCGCTGACGATCGATACCCGTACCGCGACGGAATATGGCGTCGTCCGCACCTTCGCTCAGGGCGACTTCCAGTTCGATACGCTCGGCAACAACACCTACAGCCCGAACTCGATCAACGGTTCGCTTCCGGTCGCAAGTGCCAACCTGCTGCACACGCCGGGCGGCGGCTATGTCGCGGTCGAGTACGTGTTCATCCAGTTCGCGGGCTTTACCTTCGGTAAGTCGTCGTCCGCGTTTGCGACGCCTTGGAACGGTTATCCGGGCAACAACTCGTCCAACCTGCTCGGCGGTCACGACACCGTCACCGGTGTGAACAACATCCAGTACACCGCGCAGTTCGGCAATGGCGTGTCGGGCACCATCGGCCTCGATGATCCGACCGTGTTCAACCGCACCACGGTTGCCAACCTGACGCTGCCTCTCACCGCGACCGGTGGCGTCGCCAACGCGTATGCGGGCGTCCATGCTCCAGACATCGTCGGTAACATCCGCATCGATCAGGCTTGGGGTCTGTTCCAGATTTCGGCTGCTGCGCATGAAGTCAGCGGCTCCTACAACGTGCTGAACGCCGCTGCGGCTCCCGCAGGTGGCGTCGGTCTGCCGGGTGCGGCCCCGACCGCCGCTTCGGAACTGTCCGGTCACCCCGACACCAAGTGGGGTGGTGCAGTGATGGCTGCGTTGCAGATCAAGAACATCCCGACCGGTCCCGGCGACGACATCAAGTTGGATGCGACCTATGCCGTCGGCGACACCAAGCAGGTGATCTCGACGTCAGGGGCCTCGCCGAGCTTTGCGATGTTCGGCAGCAGCAGCAGGCTCGGTGCCTATCAGAGCGTCGGCTTCGGTGCGACCACCGATGGTGTGTATCTCCCGGTCGCGGCCGGTGGCGATGGTTCGATCCACCTGACCAAGGCTTGGGGTATCCGTGGTGCGTTCAACCACAACTGGGATCCCTACTGGTCGACCAGCTTGTTCGGCAGCTACTCCAGCGTGAGCTACGACAACACGGCAAAGGCGTTCATCTGCGCCAACTACACCGGTACCAAGGCTGTCACTGCGGATTACAGCTGTAACCCGAACTTCAACGTGTCTCAGCTCGGCGTGGTCACCCGTTGGACCCCGGTCAAGAACCTGACGTTCTCGGCCGAAGTCATCTGGCTCCACCTCGACCAGAAGTTCACTGGTGGTGCCGTTCTCGCTGTGCCGGCCCCAAAGCCGGCCACGCTCTACGAGTACAAGGACCAGGATACGGTCAGCTTGCAGGTCCGCGCTCAGCGCAACTTCTGATCCGCTCGATCTGATGCATCTAGAGAATCCCCGGCAGGTAACTGCCGGGGATTTTTCGTTGCGTGAAGAGTGAGTGGCGAATGGCGAGTAGGGATTAGGGAGTAGGAAATGCGAGCGGGCATCGCGCACTCCATCACACTTCTCTATTCGCCATTCCCTATTCGCCACTCGCCATTCGCTGCTTCCCATTCGCCACCTCTGCGGCTTCAGTGAACGGTCAAAAAAATATGATTTACTCAGGTAATTTTCTAAGGTAGTAAGGACTTAAGTCGGCGCAGCATGGCCGGCCCGTTAGGTCTCGCTGAGACAGAACCTCTTAATGCTAAACCTCCGAAACCTCCGGCAATGCCCTGCCGGAGGTTTTTCATTACGGTGATCGCGGCAGGGCTCCGCGCTCCGGCTCCAACTGATTCGGCCTGATTCGGGTATCGGCGCTCCTAGAGCGTTTTCGAGCGAAGTGGACACCGGTTCGCGTGAAGAAAACGCGTCAAAGCAAGAATCGAGAGCTTCGGTTCTGATTCAATCAGAACCGAAAATGCTCTAGACCGAAGCCTCGACGATCGTGGCGCGATCGTCCGATCAATCCCGCCTTTGCATCATCGCAACGCCGGCCTCGCTGCCACAGCGCTCGGGCGGCTTCTCGCCCTTGGCGGCGCAGAAGCGGGAGAAGGAGCGGCCGTTGAGATGCAGCGTGCCCGCATAGCTACTCCCGACCACCAGCCCGTCGAAGACGAAGGGGTAGCCCTCCTGCCGCAGAATCATGCGCGCCCCATCGCGCCTCCAATGTCCGGAAAGCGTGGCCTGGATCGGCCTGCCGCTTGCAGCATCGCGCCCGTCCTCGCGGTAGCTCCCGTCCGGACTCATGCGCCACGTGTAGACGTAGCGCGGAAAAGCGTCGGGAATGATCGCCGTCCAGACGATGTCTTCGGCTTCCGCAGCGGCATCGCGCGAAAGCCCCGGGTCGACCTGCAGGCACCAGAGCAGCGCGCACCAGGCTGCGAGTAGGAAAAACCGGCCGACCATTCATTTGCCCTGTGTTGATTCCCGCGTTGGCTGGAGCGCGACGCTCTCTCCGTCGTCGCTGTTTTGTCGCTGGCGCGCCTTGCACCGGCGTCGTCCCGTCGAATGACGGGGAAGGCATCTGACTCAAATGTCAAACAGCTTTCCGCTGTCATCGTCCGGCTTGACCGGGCGATCCAGCATTCAAGAAGCGTCGACGCGCAAGCCGAGAATCACATCACGCCCCGCAAGCTGAATTCTCCTGTCGGCGCCCCGTGTAAGACGGTAGAATCAATGCCTTATCGGCCATCGTCAGAATAGTGGACGTAATTAATAAATACGGAGAATATATGGACAAAAATCCTGATCTGGTCTAGCAGAGCCACATGGCCCTTTCCGCGACCCGCAAACCGACCTTCATTCCATCTCCCTCCGCGGAGGCGGTGCTGGCTGAAAGCGCGGGCGATGCCGCTTTCGCCACGACGCTGGCCAAGGGGCTGGTGGTGCTCGAGGCCTTCGATGCCCAGGCGACCATGCTCGGCAACATGGAGCTTTCGGCGCGCACGGGAATCCCGCGGCCGACGGTTGCGAGACTGACGCATACGCTCGCCGAGCTCGGCTATCTCCGTTACGACCAGGATCTCGCGAAATACTGTCTCGGCGCGCGGGCGTTGCGCATGGCCCATCCGCTGCTTGCGGGCATGCAGTTTCGCCAGGTGGCGCGGCCGTTGATGCAGGAACTGGCGGAGAGCGTGCGCGGCACCGTCTCGATCGGCCTGCTCGACGGAACGGCGATGGTCTATGTCGAGTCCGCGAGATCGGGCGATGTCGGACCGCATGTCCCAGACATCGGCATGCCCATTCCCGTCGTCAGCACGGCGATGGGACGCGCTGCGGCCGCGACACTGCCTGCCGCTGATTCCGCATTGCTGGAGCGGCAGATCAAAACCGATAACGCCGAAGCGTGGTCCACGCATCGCGACAAGTACCGCGCCGGAATTCAGCAGTGCGCGGATCGCGGCTTCTGCACCTGCTACGGCGAATACATGCCGTCGATCCACGCGGTCGCCGCGCCGCTGTTTCACGCGCGGCACTTGAAGCAGTCGTTTGCCATCAATTGTGGAATCCCTGCGTTCCGCCTGCAGCCCGGGCAGCTCGAATCCGAGATCGGCCCGCGCATCAGGGCTCTTGCCGTCAGCATCCGCTCGCTCGTCAACGAGGCAGAGCCGATCATCGAGCCGCGCGAACAGCCCAAGAAGAAGGTCACGAAATGATCTGCAAAATTGTTGCCGAAACGAGCGGCGGAGCATGAGATGGCCGGACCGCTCGCGGGATTGAAGGTTCTCGACATCGCCACCATCATCGCCGCGCCGCTGGCCGCTACCCTGCTGGCCGACTATGGCGCCGAGGTCCTCAAGATCGAGATGCCGGGGCAGGGCGATGGGCTCAGGTCGTTCCCGCCGTTGAAGGACGGCAAGCCCCTGTGGTGGAAGGCGGCAAACCGCAACAAGAAATTCGCGACGCTGGATCTTCGCACCCCCGAAGGCCTTGCGCTGTTCAAGCAGATGCTGCCGCGCTTCGACGTGCTGATCGAGAATTTTCGTCCGGGCACGCTCGATTGCTGGGGTCTCTCGAACGAAGTCCTGTGGTCGATCCAGCCTCGCCTCGTTATTCTGCGTGCGACGGCTTTCGGACAGGACGGGCCCTATAGCGATAGACCCGGCTTCGCCCGCATTTTCGAGGCGATGAGCGGGCTGACCTACATCACGGGCGAGGCCGACGGCGAGCCTACGCATCCCGGCTACCCGATCGGGGACTCCATCGGCGGCCTGTTCGGCGCCGTCGGCGTGCTCGCGGCGCTGTGGAAGCGGGCGCGGGATCCCGATGCTCCCGGCGAAGAGATCGATCTCGCATTGACCGAGGCGGTGTTCCGGTTGCTCGATGTCCTTCCCATCGAGTTCGACCAGCTTGGTTCCGTGCGCAGCCGGATCGGCAATGCCAACGGCTATTCCGCGCCGGCGGCGGTGTTTCGCACCAAGGACGATCGCTGGGTCACGCTCGCAGGTTCGACCAATGGGCTCTATGCGGCGAACTGCCGGGCGATCGGACGGCCCGACCTGATCGAGGACCCGCGCTTCTCCGGCAACGAGCGGCGCGTGAAGCATGCGGGCGAGCTCAACGAGATCTTCGCGGCGTGGTGTGCCGAACACACGCTCGAGGAGGTGCTCGCAAAATTCACGGCCGCGCAGGGCACGATCGCGCCAATCTATTCGATCGATCAGATCGCGGCAGACCCGCAAGCCAAGGCGCGCGAGATGATCGCCCGCGTTCCTGATCGCGACTTCGGCTCGGTGGCGATGGCGAATGTCGTCCCGCGCTTTGCCGCCGATCCCGCGCAATTGCGCCATTCCGCCGGCGACGTCGGGCAGGACAATCGCGAGGTCTATCGGGACTGGCTCGGCCTTTCGGAGCAGCAGATCGAACGGCTCACCCAGAAGAAAGTGATCTGAGGTCGGCCATGCACCGGCGCGGTTCCGCGGAGACAACAAGAACACGCTGCGGACGTGCAACAACGAAAGGGAGGCATTCATGAAAGTCACACGCCGAACTCTGCTGGGCAGCGTCGCGGCCTGCTTCGCTGCGGTCTGCGGTTCCCGGGGGTTCGCACAGGGGGCCTGGCCTTCGCGTCTTGTGCGGTTTGTATCGCCGTATGGGGCAGGCGGCGCCAACGACATCTCGCTGCGCATCCTGACCGAGCAGCTCGAGCGTCAGCTCGGCCAGCAATGCATCGTCGAGAACAGGCCGGGCGCGGGCACGCGCCTCGCCAACGAAGCGGTCGCGCGCGCCACGCCGGATGGCTACACCTTCCTTTACGCCGCGGCGCCCTATGCGACGGCCGAGGCGCTGTTCGGAAAACTGGGCTATGACCGCAAGGACCTGCAGCCGGTGGCGATGGCGGTCATCGCGCCGCTGTTCCTGATCATCAGTGCGGAGGCGCCCTTCAAGAACCTGCAGGAGCTGATCGCCTACGGCAAGCAGCAGCCCAACGGGCTTACCTTCGCCTCTCCAGGCGCCGGCTCCCAACCCCATCTGGCGGCCGAGCTGTTGTTCAGGGATGCGGGCGTCAAGGGCCTCAACGTTCCCTTCCGCGGCGATGCGATGTCTTACACGGAATTGCTGGCAGGCCGCGTCGATGCCACGCTGACCGCGATCAGCACGGCGTTGCCTTATATCCAAAGCGGCAAGTTCCGCGTGCTGGGTGTGGCGTCAGTCGAGCGCAGCCAGATCTATCCGGACGCGCCCACCTTGCGTGAGCAAGGTCTGCCCAATGTGATCGCTGCCGGCTGGTACGGCTTCATGGCGCCGGCTGCCACGCCGCGCTCCGTCGTCGATCGGCTGCAGGACAAGATCGTCCGCATCCTTGCCGATCCCGACGTGAAGCAAAAGCTGTTCGCCCAGGGGCTGGAAGTCCGCGGCAGCACGGCCGCGGAGTTCGGCGCGTTCATCGACGCGGAGACGAGCAAGTGGGGCCAGTTGATCCGCGACGCCGGTCTCAAAGGAGAATGAGGATCACAACGCTGTTGCCGGCCACGGCTGTTGCGGTGCAACGAAGTCTTCGAGTGATTTGAGCAAAGTTTGATCGACGCGTATCGGGGTCGCTTCGAGGCCATCATGGCCCGCTTGGAATCCAATGTACCAGCGCGCTTGCACTGCGCTGGTTGAGCACTCACGAACACTTGGCTCTCGCGCGGGCGTGACCACGCCTTGTCTCTGTGCGCATCGTTGGAATGAAATGCGTGAAGCGCATCATTCATTGGAATCCTTTTCCAGACATCGGTCCTCTCGTCGCCATATTTTGGGATGATTTGTTTTTGCAACGAGCGTAACGTCGCTCGCTAAGAAAAAAGAATGATCTTGGGAGGAATGCGCCGATGAGTCGGACGAAGCATTTCGTTTGGGCATCCGTCACCTGTCGCTCGCTGCCGACAGGGCACTCGCAGGATCACGCTTCCGCCAGGACGTAGCCGATGATCGCCATAGCGACATCGCTGTCCCGCAGATCGGGAATCCTTGCGATTGGATTGGTTACGGTCGGAACCTGGCTGACGCTCGGGGCCGCCGCGGCGGATGTTCCGCTGCAGGTGACCAACGCCCGCGTGCCTGCATCCAACGAGATCGGCATCAATCTCCCGCTACTGATGACGATCAGGAACGATGCGACCGAGCCCGACGCGATATTGCGCGTCCGCTGTCCGTTCGCGAACTTCTCCGAAAAGCACACCGTCGATCGCGGGGAAGGCGCGCCGGCCATGCGCGAGATCAAGTCGATTCCGATTCCGGAAAACAAGACGACCGAGCTCAAGCGCGACGGATATCACGTGATGCTGCTGCAGACGCGGCAGAAGCTTGTCGACGGCGAGAAGTTCACATGCGCCGTCGTCTTCCAGAAAGCCGGAACCAAGGAAACGGAGGTGGAGGTTTCACGAACGCCGTGATCGCGACAACGGGCAAGGTGAGCCCGCTGAATGAGGCTTCTCGACTGAGCGGTTCGGATATGCCGAGCGCTCGATCCAACATGAACTTGCCATAGGAGGGCATTTGCTCATGGAGCGATTTTCAGGTCACGCAAGAAGAATCACCAGGCGAGCGGGTCTGCTCGCCGCAGCAGTCGCCGCCGGAGGCATGATGGCGGCATTGCCGGCTTTCGCCGCTGACGAGGTCAACCAGGAACGGTTGCTCAACGTCGACAAGGAACCGGGCAACTGGCTTCATCATCACCAGAACTACTCCGCTCACCGGTTCTCCTCCCTCAAGGAGATCAACCGCGATACCGTGAAGAACCTGAAGGTCGCCTGGACCATGCATCTCGGCGGCATCGAGCCCGGCGGCATCTGGAGCCATGGCGGCCTCGAAGGCACGCCGATCGCCGAAAACGGCTTCCTCTACGTCACTGACGGATGGGGCTCGGTCTACAAGATCGACGCGCATGGCGGCCGCGGCCAGTTGGTCTGGAAGATGGATCCCAAGACCGACCGTGACTGGGCCGGTGCCGTCGCCTGCTGCGGCGTCGACAACCGCGGCGTTGCCTTGTGGGGCAATCTCGTCGTTTCCCACACGCTGGACGGCCGGCTGATCGCGACCAACAAGGAGACCGGTCAGGTCGCCTGGCAACGCACCGTCGCCGATCCTGATAAGGGCGAAGTCATCACCGGCGCGCCGCTGATCGTCAAGAACATGGCGATAACAGGCGTGGCCGGCGCGGAATACGGCATCCGCGGCTGGATCGCCGCGACCGATCTCAACACCCAAAAGGAACTCTGGCGCACGCATACGATTCCGGGCAAGGGCGAGCCAGGCAGCGACACCTGGAAGGACAGCAACAACGCGGCTGCCGCCGGCGGCGGTTCGACCTGGGTGACCGGCAGCTACGATCCGTCGACCGACACCATCATTTGGGGCGTCGGCAATCCGGGACCGGACTGGGACAACGAGTATCGGCCCGGCGACAACCTCTACACCGACAGCTCGCTGGCCCTCGATGCCAACACCGGCAAGATCAAGTGGCACTATCAGCACACGCCGAACGACCCTTACGACTATGACAGCGTGGCGGAGAACGTGCTGGTCGATATTCCCGGACCCACCGGACCGCGCAAGCTCGCGCTCGAAGCCGACCGCAACGGCTTCGCCTATGCGATCGACCGCACCACCGGCAAGTTCATTTGGGGCCTTCCGTTCGTCAAGAAGGTCACATGGACCAAGGGGCTCGATGCGGAGACCGGCAAGCCGATCGAGTACGACCCGAACAAGGCGGTGCAGACTTACGTCGCCTCGGTGACGCCGAGCCGCACCAACATGGAAACCGACATCTGCCCCGGCAACATGGGCGGCAAGAACTGGCCGCCGACCGCCTACAATCCGGACCTGAAGCTCTGGTACATCCCGGTGATCGAGAGCTGCAACCGGATCAAGGTCGAGGTCGCTACGCCCGACAAGCTGAAGCCGCGTGAGTTCTGGACCGGCGGTGGTCCGAGCCAGCCGTTCAAGATCACGGGCAGCGTCACCGCGATCGACGTCACCACCGGGAAGATCGCCGGCAAGATGGAAACGCCGTTCCCCAATCTGGGCGGCATTCTTGCAACTCCTGATCTCGTCTTCAGCGGCCAGCCGTCCGGCGAAGTGATGGCGCTTGATGCCAAGTCGCTGCAGAAGCTCTGGGAGTTCAACACCGGAGGCGGCGTCAACGCACCGCCGATGACCTTCACGGTCGATGGCAAGCAATATCTCGCCATCCTCGTCGGTCTCGGCGGCGCCTGGGACAAATGGTTCATCGATTCAACGCCCGAGCTGAAGAAGATCCAGCCGGGATCGATGCTCTACGTGTTCGCGCTCTGAGTTTCCAACCATGGAGGGCCCGCAATGTCGGGCCCTCCCGCTTCGTCAACAAGAGACGTCATGATGATCTTCAACGCATCCTCGGCGGCGGCACGTGTGCTGCTCATGAGTGTCGTCGCCCTGATTCTTTCGATGCCAACCGCAGCTTTCGGTCAGTCGGGGCAGGCGACGGCTTCGGATCCGACCAATGCCGGCAAGGCGGTGTTCAGCAAGGCCAATTGCATGGGTTGCCACAAATGGCACGGCAATGGCGGCGGTGGCTACGGTGGCGATGCGCTGTCGCTGCGCAAGACCGTGCTGACGCGCGAGCAAATCATTGAAACGGTCAGTTGCGGGCGGCCCAGCACAGGCATGCCGTTCTTCGTGCGCGGCGCCTATGATGAGGTGAAGTGCTACGGCATGAACCGCGAGGAGGCGGGCAGCCATATGCCGCCTGAGGCCGGAACGTTCCTGCGGCAGAAGGATATCGAGGCGGTCGCCGACTATGTGCTTGCGCATATCAAGGGTGCTGGCGAGCCCACTTATGCGGAATGCGTCACCTTCTTCTCGAGCACGTCGCGGGTTTGCGACATCTACAAGAAGCAGGATGATGCGACGGCCAGCACGGGGAAGAGCCAGTGACGATCAGGTTGAAACTTTGTGGAATCCTCAGCGCTCTGCTCGCCTGGCAGGCGGTCGCGCTCGCCAATTCTCCGGCGCGGACGGAGGAATTCGGCGGCAACGACCTGCGCGACATCCGCCTCGGCATGGCCATCAACGAACTGGCGGAGTCAGGCTATGTCGATTTCTACTGTGCGACGGATCCGCGGCATATTTTGACCGGCTGGAAGGATTGGCGTGACTGTCCTGCCGGCGCCAGCGGAACGCGGGCGATCCGGTTTGGATATGATCCGATGACCAGCCGAGACGGCACGATGGTGGCGGGCCATCCGGCGCTTCTGACCCTATCGATCGACGATAGCGGGCATGTCTCCGGCTTGCTGATCGAGACCGATCCGAAGGCGCGCCTCTACATCCGGAAGAAGGCGTTCCTGCTCGGGCTGCAAGCCAAGTCCCGCTACGGCGCGGAGGGCTGGGCCTGCACCGAACGCCAGCCTGATCAGGGAGACCAGCCGGTCGGCGGCGTCTACCTCAAGGAGCGCTGCACCAAGACCATCAGCGGCCGCTCACTCGTCGTGGAACGCAATCTGTTCCGCCGGGCCGATCAGGATACGAAGAGCTTCGTCGACGAAACACGGATCAGCATCCTGCGGTCGAAGGACTAGCGGCGGTCGTCGCGGCGAAGGTTGTTCGGCGTGACTCCCCGCGTCCGCTTCATGGTTGCGGTCATATGGCTGTTGCTGGAAAAGCCGGCGGCTTTGGCCACCGCGGCGAAAGGCATGTCGGTTGTCTTGGTAAGCCGTTCGACAAGGGCGAGCCTCTGCGCGACGACATATTGGTGTGGCGCCTGATATTGGTGTGGCGCCTGGCCGGACGTTTGCCGGAAGGCGCGCAGGAAATGGCTGGGTGAAAGTCCGGCCAGTTCGGCAAGGCGACCGACGGACAGGCTCTCCGAAAGATTGGCATGGATGTAGGCAGTCACGGCGCGCCATGCCCTGGGTGAAAGACCGCCGCTGAGCAGAGGGCGCGGCCGAGCGCTGAAGGACGAATAGCTGCGCAACAGGTGAGTGCCAAACAGCGTGATCAATGCGTCAAAGCAGAGGTCGTTCGCGGCTTCGCCGCGCTGGAATTCGGCGCGGATCAGATTGGCGAGCAACAGCGCCTGCTGGTCGACGAAGCCTGGCCTGGGCGGCTGGAACTCGAAATCCTCGTTCTGAAACTCCGCTCCGGCGAGCTGAGCCAGACGGTGTTGGTCGTGCGCGACGAGCAGGTTCTCCTTCGCGACGCGCCAGCGCGCGAACAGATCAGCCTCGGCCGGTACGACCTCGATCGTCCCGACCGGCGCCAGCGTGACCGTCTTGCGGCTGCTGTTGAGAGCGATCTCGCGATCGGGCTGCGGCGTGAACATCACCAGCGCTATATGCGCCGGCGCCCTGAAGGCGATTTCGTTCGGGCCCGTCCGCGTTCGCGTGACCGCGCCGCTTTCCGTGCCGAATTTGGGACCCCAGGCGTCCGGAACGCAAGCTAGCAACGCTGGCAAGTCCTTCCTCCACAACATCAGTTCAGGGGATGGCGCCGACGTCATCCACGACGCTGGCACTCGCTTGATCAGTCATTGGCAGGCTAGCAGAAAGCGATCATGTTGTCGAAATACCACCCAGTTTCACCGCGTGGGTCGCGCCCGGTTGATGAAACGGCATCAATCATCGGGCAAGGGATAGACTCGATACGAGAGGTGCCCTCACGATCGCGGCTTCCCTTCGCAAGGGCGGCACGTGACGGGAGTTCAAGCCGTTGGCGCCCCAGCAGCACGAAGGAGAAAGAAGATGATCGATCACAGCATCCAGGGGAAGACCGTCATCATCGCCGGCGGCGCGAAAAATCTCGGCGGCCTGCTCGCGCGAGACCTTGCGGTGCATGGCGCGAAAGCCGTCGCGATCCACTACAATAGCGCTGCGACGAAGCCGGCCGCCGACGAGACCGTGAAGGCCATCAATGCTGCGGGCGCCAAGGGCGTAGCCTTTCAAGGCGACCTCACCAGCGCCGCCGCCGTCGAGAAGCTGTTTGCCGAAACCGTTGCCGCCATCGGCAGGCCGGATATCGCCGTCAATACCGTCGGCAAGGTGCTCAAGAAGCCGATGGCCGAGATCACCGAAGCTGAATTCGACGAGATGAGCGCGGTAAATTCGAAGTCGGCTTTCTTTTTCCTCAAGGAAGCGGGCAAGACGCTCAACGACAATGGCAAGATCTGCACCCTGGTCACGTCCCTGCTGGGGGCGTTCACGCCGTTCTATGCAGCCTATGCTGGCATGAAAGCGCCGGTCGAACACTTTACGCGCGCCGCGGCCAAGGAGTTCGGCGCGCGGGGCATTTCGGTGACGGCGATCGGCCCCGGTCCGATGGACACGCCGTTCTTCTACCCGGCCGAAGGCGCCGATGCGGTCGCCTATCACAAGACCGCGGCAGCCCTGTCGAAGTTGACCAGGACGGGTCTCACCGATATCCAGGACATCGTGCCCTGGATTCGCTTCACGGTGTCCGACGGCTGGTGGATGACGGGTCAGACCATTCTCGTCAACGGCGGCTACACCACGAAGTGACGCGTCCGCCAGCCAGATCCCTGGTTGGCGTCGCAGTTCGAGCTGATCGGAACGTGCCAGGGTTCCTGGCACGGGAGTCACATGCCGTCAGAGCCTGAAGCTCATTGTGACGTCAACCGGGGGGCACTCGGATGGATGGCTACAATGACCTGCATCAGAGCCACGAGATCTTCGTCCACATCCGCATCATCGTCGGAATGATCCTGGGCATAAGCCTTGCCCGCCTCGTCAGCGGCGTGACGCGGTTCATTCAGCACCCCGGAAAGGAGAGGATCAACCTCCTCCATATTGGATGGGCCATCTTCCTGTTCCTCGCCATCATCCACTTCTGGTGGTTCGAATTCGCGCTGTCCAAGATCGAGCGATGGACGTTCGAGAGCTATTTTCTCATCATCTGCTACGCCGTGGTGTTCGTCATGCTGTCCGCAATGGTGTTTCCGGACAACATCGGGGAACATGAGGGGCTGAAGGAGTATTTTTGGAATCGCAGGGCCGTATTCTACGTTCTCCTTTTGATTGTGTTTTCAGTTGATGTTTTCGACACGCTCCTGAAAGGAGCGAACTACTACAAGCAATTCTATGGCTGGTATTATCCGGTGAGGCAGAGCCTCCTGATCGGCGGGACAATAGGGGCGCTGCTTACGGCTTCCGAACGATACCACGTTTCGTTCGTCGCCTTTGCGTTGGCAATCCAGATCATCTGGGTCGCGAGTTTGTTCGACGTACTAGGTCCGGACTGAACGGGCCGAAGGCGCGCTACGAAGCACGCCGCCAGCCCCGGTCGGGACATCTCGCGATTGAAATCAGGCGGATGCCGAATATGGCGTCCGCGCGATCCGGCTCTCCGGCGTGATGGTGAGTGAAGTGCCGTCCGCGAAGGCCAGGGTTGCCGGGCTGTACGGTCCGAACTGGACCATGATACTATCGTCGCTGCCCTCGAAGCTGATCGTCGCCACGGAGCCGGATACGCTCACACGGGTGTTGTCGGCACTGAGGCCATCGCCGAGTTTCAGCATCGTATTGGGACCGGCATAGATGGTGTCGTGACCGTCGCCCTTGGCGAAGTTCACGACCGAGTCGGAGCCGACCCAGATGGTGTCGTCGCCGCTTCCGCCTGAGACATTCGCATTGCCATACGCGGAAATCCGGTCATTGCCGGCGCCGCCCTCGACGAGACTGTCGCTCCAGGCCGAAATCTGGTCGTCGCCATCGCCGCCATTGATCTTGCTGTTGGACCAGCCGCTGATCACATCGTCGCCGGCGCCGCCGCGCACGGTCGTGTCGGACCAGGCCTTGATGACGTCGCTGCCATCGCCGCCATCGACAATGCTGCCGGACCAGGCGTCGATGCGGTCATTGCCGGCGCCGCCGTAGACGACGCTATTCGACCACGCCTTGATCGCGTCATCGCCGGCGCCAGCGTCCACGACGCTGTCGCTCCAGACGTCGATGGTGTCGTTGCCGGTGCCGGCATCGACGAGGCTCTTCGACCAGCCGCCAAGCTGATCATTGCCGTCGGTGCCCGAAACCGTTGATAGCCCCAGCTCCTGCAATCGCAGCAGGAACGCCTGCACCACAGGCGAAGTGCCGATGCTGCTCGAGGTGTTGGCCGGTGCGCTCCCTTCGCCCGTCGCGGCGTCCGGCGCGCCAGTTGATTGGCCAGGCCCTGCTTGCGAGGAGGTGGCTGGCGGCGCGGCCGCGTCTTGGAGCACCTGGAAGATATCAGGAGGCGAAGGCGGCTCGGGAAGCATGAACGGCCTGTACCACGCGCCTTGAACCGACAGCGTCTGCATCGCCCAGCCCTTTTGGTCGCCTCCAACGCCGGGCACCGCTACGGTTAGTGACAACGATGCACGTGTCCGTCCCCAGGACAAAAAGAGTGAAATAGGTCAATAAAGCCTGAATCACTGACGCGGCAGCATGCCGCACCGCGTCTCGCTAGCATCGCTCTACGTCGCACGCGAATTGGTATCCAACTCCTCTGTGGGTCAAGATCATCTTCGGCGAGCCGGGATCGGCCTCCAGTTTGTGTCGCAAGCGATTCACCTGAACGTCAATGCTTCGATCAAAGATGCCATTGCTTGCACGCACTGGTGCGGAGATCTACATCGGCGTAGCGGGGCCGCGCATGACGATCTTCAGAAATGTCATCCGGCAGCGGCCGCTTCGGCGCTTGGCTTCATGCTGTCGTGTGCACGGCCTGATATCGCGCTTCGCGTTTATACCCGAAAAGGTAGCTTAAAAAGGCACATCCCTGGAACTACCATTCGGCGCCGAACCCTAGCGCATTTTTTCGGAGCCCCCTGAGCGGTCCCACCGCCCGGCCAGGGCCGTTCACTGAGCCTGGCACGAAAGGTAGGGCAATCGTGCTGTCCAACAAAGTGCTGACACACATCTATCGCGGCCGTGACCAGGCACGGAAGGGCCAAGGTTGCCGCGTGCTGGTCCGCGGCAACAAGAACCGGTGCCTTGTTGAATTCACGGACGGATTCCGCTTGATGACAAACCGAAACACGCTTCGAACGATCAAGCCGACCAAGTCAGCGCGGCTCCGCTGAGCGCAAAGGCGCAGTACCGCCGAAGTCGCCACCCCCATCGAACTGCTTCACGTTTCTGCAGGCGAATGCCGTAGTTTCCCGGGGAAGAACGGGCGCAGCCGCGGTGTTAGCAATGTCAAAGAACCGGGGCCCGGTACATTTTCAGCGCGGCAAGCATTTCCCGATTCGGTCCCCCGAAGCCCACCCAATTAATTGCTCGTTTCGATCCGTATTCAAAAAATTATCTCGAGGGATCATGGGACGCCGTTGGTCTGACCTCGACATCGACGATCTCAAGCGAATGGCGCGTAGCGATTACCCCGCACAAAGCATCGCACGGATGCTGCATCGATCTCCTGGTGGTGTCATCGCGAAGGCGCACGAGCTGAAGATTTCCCTTCAGTCTCATCACCGGCTGCTTCCCCGCGGATTCAAGCGGCCCCGGCCACGCGGGTTTCCGCTCACCTGAGCCGCAGCGTCATCCCTGATGTTACGAAGCGACTCGTCCTGTCGCGAAGCGCGGCGCGGAGACGAGTGGGAACCGCTCCAGTCGTGACGGTTCCACATATCCGGATATATTGTCGCACCCGGCTTTATTTACGCGGTTCGCATTAAATGTGATTAGATGTCGCGCAACTTCTGATTTAATGCTTTGTTGTTGGGTGGATTAAATCGGTTCGTTTCTTTCATGCCGCAAAAAGAGAGCTTCGGATGCTCGACTCAGAAGAGCCAGACCCTTGGTCGAATCCCAACCCGCTTCTGATCGGCGCAATTTCCTTGCTGCCTGCGGAAAATTCGCGGTGATTTTGCTTCCGCAGACGGCGGAGACTGCAACGGCAACAGCGACGTAGGAGGGTAATCGAGAGGCGCCCGTGGCCGCCAAATACGCGACCTGAATTTGCCGGGCGGGCCGTAGCGCATAATGTCGTCATTTAATTGTCATTTATTTTCGCGTCTCGCGGAATTCGAATCCGTCGCTCAGCTTTCGTCGACATCATTATCCGGGTGCCAAGGAGGAAAATATGGCGAATACGATTCAAATCGAAGGCCAGGCCGCTCAGCAATTGTTGGGAACTGAAGGGTTTTTCCCAGATTCCCGGGCCTTCGATTGGCTTTCCCTCATCGATCCCATCAACAGTTTGATCATTGGCACCAGACACGACGATGTCCTTGCCGCACAGGCTGACGGCGACATTGTCTTGGGCCTTGCCGGCGATGATCATTTGAGCAGCGCATTCAACCGGACCGCGTTGATCGGCGGTCGCGGCGATGACACTTTGACAACCAATGTTGTCGTCCCGCAGGGCGATTTGCACGGACTTGCCATTCAATTCGGCGGGGCAGGCAACGACCACCTCGATGGGACCGTCACCCTTCAGGGTGAGAGCCCGCCTCAGAGCACCGAGAAGACCGCAGATGTGCTGCTCGATGGCGGCAGCGGAAACGACACTATCAACGCCACGGCCAATGTGGAGCTTGCTGTCTTCGGAAGCGTAACGGTCAGAACCGATGTGCTCGGCGGAAGCGGCGATGACACCATTCATGCCCTGGCAGATGGCCGTAACGTTCTCGGAAACAGTATCGCCATGAACACCGTCGATGGCGGCTCCGGCGATGACCACGTCACGGCTCATGCCGAAACAGAATTCGCTGCGCTTCACGGCAGCGCCAGTAACGTACTCTTCGGCGGTGACGGCAACGACGTGCTGGACGCGAGCGCTGTAGGACGATCCAATTCCACCGACCTGGTAACAAACGAGCTTCACGGTGGCCGGGGCGACGACGTATTGCACGCTTTCAATGTGACAGACTCAAACAGCGCCACGCCGGTCGGCATCAACCAGCTTTGGGGCGATGACGGCAACGACACCCTCGAGGCGACTCATTCCACCGATGGGGAGAACACCGTTACGGATCTCACGAATTATCTGGACGGCGGGAGAGGCAACGACACCTTGATTGCGAACTCCACCGCGCTTGGTCAAGTTGTTCGCGCACTCAATCAACTCGAGGGAGGTAGCGGAAACGACAGCCTCACGGCACATCTCGACGCGGTAGCCGACGGAAGGTTTGGTCCCCCCGGGGCGGATCTCTACGATGTCGCGAATGTCCTGAATGGCGGGGCCGGAGATGATCAGCTCACCGCGTTTCTTTCGGCAACGCCCAAGCCCGGCGTTACGGACAACTCTGTTGCCGAGAACCGCCTGGATGGCGGCGCTGGAAACGATGTCCTGACGGCGACCGTTGCGCCTGGTTCGCTCGGATCGAACTTCCTCAGCGGCGGTGCGGGCAATGATCAACTCACGGTTTTTGGCGGGTCAGGAAATGTCCTTGATGGCGGCGATGGCAACGACCGGCTCACGAGCGGCATCGGGAACGACAATATGCTTGGCGAACGCGGCGCGGATACGTTCGTCTTTGCCGCCTCGAGCGGGCATGACACGGCCGATTTCCAAGCAGGGCGAGACAAGATCGACCTCACGGCTTTGGCAGCGAACAACATCCACGATCTTGGCGACTTGAATATCGAGGTGACCGGCGGAAACACCATCATTCACTTTGATGCCAATAATGACCTCACCATCGCGGGCGTTCAGAACCTCAGCGCAAGTGATTTCTGGTTCGCGTAGCTGACTGGCGCGGTTCATTATCGGAAAACGGCCTGCGGGCCATCGCGATGTCTGCTTTCAGCTCGATAAGCCGACATCGCCAGCTCAATCGCGGCCGTGCGGCGGTTTCGTCGTAACGCGCCTTTCGTAACTTCCCGCTCATGGCCAGGTGGAAGCGCTCTAGCGTGGGTTGTGCCCGGTTATGGCGAGCATAGCCCCGCCAGTCGAGAACCCGAAAATTTGCCGACGGCCAACGATTGCGTAGGCCGGATGCCTGTCCACGTCGATGAAGCGGCGCGACCCTTGCAAGCGCGACCCTTGCAAATTTGTAATCGCGTGAACACCAAGGCGCCATCGGGACGACCAAAAGCCGCCGACGTTTGAGGACTATATGAAGCCCTCGGCCCCACCGGAATTCGCACCGATGTTGTTTCAAGCTGTAATTGTTTGCCTGCTCGTCCTCAGCGTTGGCGTTCTCATCGCCCACATGGTCGACGCCCTCAGGACATGAGGTAGCGTTGCTTCGCGCGGCTCAGCTCACAATCCGATATCACGATCGCGCTTCGTGGCGACGAAAGTACATGTATGCCCCAACGGTAAGGTAATTGGTCGCGACCGCGATCACATTCCACATGATGATGTTCTTTGAGCCGATCGATACGCCATAGATCACCCAGAGAATTTGAAAAGTGCCCGTGATGGCCGCCATTCGGGGGTTCATGCCGACACTGGAGCGCCGATTCAGCATCGCAATGAGGTCGGGCAGAGCCGCGAAGGTTGTCCCGAATCCCGCCGCGAAGCCGATGATTTGAGTGAGGTCCATCACTCCTCCTCAACGCGCGACCAATCCGGCCATATACTGTGCGGTGCTCGCCGGGCGCAAAAGACGATCGGTCTTAGGCTAGAGCGTTTTCGAGCGAAGCACGCCCTCGGACTTGATCCGAGGGTGGACGCCGGTTCGCATAGCAATCAAGTTTACGCAGATTGCGTAGACTTATCTGCGCAGAAAACGCGTCAAAACAAGAATCTAGAGCTTCGGTTCTGATTCAATCAGAACCGAAGCTCTAGGGACTTTTTCCGTCGAAAATGGCGGGTTTCTTCTACTTGAAGACCCGCCGCGAACGCCGATACACCAGTTTGCGCCGCTTCTGGCGTGCTCCGGCCGATCAAAAGCGGTGTCGTTGGTCCGGAGCGGCGCCGCCGCTGCTCCGGACCAACGTGCTGTGACGACGCGTGTGCTTGCCGCGTGGGCAAGACCTCATAGGGAGGCTTGATATGTCGCGTTCGACGCTAGCATTTGTCGCTATGATGACGCTTCTCTCGATGAGCTTCGTTCTTTATCCGCAAGACCCTGCCAACGCTGCCACGTTCTGTGCGCAGCTAAGAGGGGCGAAAGCCGCAGGACAGCCTGACTGCTCATTTTCGACGCTGGATAAGTGCCGCGCGCGCGTCAGGCATAGGGGCGGCGGGCACTGCTACAAACTGACCCACTAGCCCGACGGCGCAAATGCGCCATCCATCCTGAATTGCGAGGACTGCGGTTGGCGCGAGCGGAGCGTCGTCGATCCGCAAGCGATAGGCCGGGTTAGCGCTGTCTTCGCCCTCTAGTGGGTGAAAAACATAACGCCGAGGGCGCCGAGTATGGCGCCGCAGTCGTGAATTTTCGCTGGCGGCCGTGAAATCGATCACGCGGTCCAAATCTGGACCTGATGGCGGCGCTTGTGCAAAAATCGATCATGTTCGGCACTTTTGATCCGGTTGGGTACCCGGCTCGAAATCGAGTATCGTCCGCCGGGGAGCCGGTCATCTAAGTTGCTGATTTTGTGGGTTTTCTGGTGCTGCCGGACAGGATTGAACTGTCGACCTCTCCCTTACCAAGGGAGTGCTCTACCACTGAGCTACGGCAGCATGCCCGGGAATAAAGAATCGGCCTAGTTGGCGCCTCCGGGCGCGGCGGTTCTTGCCACAAGCCCCCCTCCGGCGCAAGCGCGGGGACGGGGAGGCGGCTCGCAAAAACGCTTCGTCCGGTCGAAATTCGGCCAATCCGGCGCGCTTCGGTTCCCTAGGGCGCTCGGGAGTGCGGCTTTGGCCGGTTCGTCCTGCCACCGCACGGAAGACCGGGGGGCCCACCTCCCCGATCGACCGGTGCATGTCCCTCGGCGCCTGGTCTATTGTCATGCAAGTTTGAAAGACGGATGCAACATGCAGGACGAGAAAGACAGGCGGGAGCAGCAGGCCGCGATTGCGTCAGACGAATCAAGACAGCATCGCCTCAAGCTCGCGCTGCGCGAAAACCTCAAGCGGCGGAAATCACAGGCGCGCGGGCGCAGCGATCCTGCATCTTCCGAACCGGCCGAAGGCCGACTAGATGACGCGAGCGATGGCGAGCCGGGTCGCTAGCCGGTCCCTGCATGCGGGGCATCGTTGCGACGTGTTTTGGTAAGAGGAGTGAGTAGCTGAGATGGCTGCAGAGGCGATGGCGAATCCGATCAGCGCGAGGTCCCTCGCGTTTCCGCGGCACGAGCAGACCTTTCCGACCCTGACCGAGCACGAGATCGAGCGCATGCGCCGGTTCGGCGAGGTCAGGCACTATACGGACGGCGAAGCGCTGTTCGAGACCGGCAAGCCGGGACCGGGCATGTTCGTGGTGCTTTCGGGCACGGTCGCGATCACCCAGCGCGATGGCCTCGGCCATGTCACGCCGGTGATCGACCAGGGCCCGGGACAATTCCTGGCCGAGATTGCCCAGCTCTCCGGCCGGCCTGCGCTGGTCGACGGCCATGCCGAAGGCGATGTCGAGACGCTCTTGATTCCGCCGGAAAGATTGCGGGCGCTGTTGGTGGCCGAGGCCGATCTCGGCGAGCGCATCATGCGCGCGCTGATCCTGCGCCGCGTCAACCTGATCCAGGGCGGCGTCGGCGGCCCCGTGCTGATCGGCCCGCCGTCGCTCGGAAAGATCGCGCAGTTGCAGAATTTCCTGGCGCGCAACGGCCAGCCCTATCACGTGGTCGATCCCACCACTGACAAGGACGCGGCCGACCTGGTGGCGCGCTACTCGGCCACGCGCGCCGAGTTGCCATTGGTGGTCTGCCCCAACGGCAACGTGCTGCGCAACCCGTCCGAGACCGCGCTTGCGATGGCGATGGCGATGATCGGCGGCCACACCCATGACAAGCTCTACGACGTTGCCGTCGTCGGCAGCGGGCCGGCCGGGCTCGCCACCGCCGTCTATGCGGCGTCTGAAGGCCTGTCGGTCGCGGTGCTCGATTCGCGCGCCTTCGGCGGCCAGGCCGGCGCTAGCGCCCGCATCGAAAACTATCTGGGCTTTCCGACCGGCATTTCCGGCCAGGCGCTCGCCGGCCGCGCCTTCAACCAGGCGCAGAAATTCGGCGCTGATATCCTGATCCCGGTTTCCGTCAGGTCGCTGGACTGCTCCAAGCGCGACGGCCTGTTCTCGATCGCGACCGAATGCGGGCACACCTTGCGCTCACGATCGATCGTGGTTGCGAGTGGGGCGCGCTATCGCCGGCCGAGCATCGAAAATCTCGAGGCCTTCGAAGGCCGCGGCGTCTGGTACTGGGCCTCGCCGATCGAGGCCAAGCTGTGTGCCGGGCAGGACGTGGTGCTGGTCGGCGGCGGCAATTCGGCAGGCCAGGCCGCAGTGTTCCTGTCGGGCCATGTGCGCAAGGTCTACATGATGATCCGCGGCGGCGGCCTCGGGGCCAGCATGTCGCGCTACCTGATCGAGCGCATCGAGGCGACGCCGAACATCGAATTGATGTTCGACACCGAGATCACAGCGCTGGAAGGCGGCGAGGATGCCACGCTCCAGCGCGCGCGCTGGAAGAGCCGCCTGGCGCCGGAGCAGCACACGCTCGACGTCAACAACGTGTTCCTGTTCGTCGGCGCCGATCCCGCGACCGGCTGGCTCGA
This sequence comes from Bradyrhizobium sp. LeoA1Lang, assembly GCF_055413685.1. Lineage (NCBI taxonomy): Bacteria > Pseudomonadati > Pseudomonadota > Alphaproteobacteria > Hyphomicrobiales > Nitrobacteraceae > Bradyrhizobium > Bradyrhizobium sp. LeoA1Lang. Next base: position 67,896 of record NZ_JBVAPG010000023.1, read on the forward strand.
GGGCTGCGGCGTCAAGGTTGACCGCGGAGGCTTCGTGCTCACCGGCCAGAGCGGCCAGGATGGCCTGCGGCAGGGACAATTGCTGGAGACAACGGTGCCCGGCGTTTTCGCCGTTGGCGATGTCCGCTCCGGATCGGTCAAGCGCGTCGGCGGCGCGATCGGCGAGGGCGCGCAAGTCGTCGCGGCGCTGCACGGCTTCCTCGCCGACAACGCCAATTCTACGGCTTAGGAAACAGCAGATGTCGAAAGGCTGCACCCATATCGCCGACATTCAGACCGTCACGCCGAGCGCGCTCGGCTGCGAGGAATGCCTGAAGAGCGGCAGCCAATGGCTGCATTTGCGCATCTGCCGCACCTGCGGCCATGTCGGCTGCTGTGACGATTCTCCCAACAAGCATGCGACCGCGCATTTCCACGCGACCGGCCATCCGATCATCGAAGGCTATGATCCGCCGGAAGGCTGGGGCTGGTGCTATGTCGATCGCGTGCTGTTCGATCTCTCGCAGCGCAAGACGCCGCATAACGGCCCGATCCCGCGCTATTATTGATTCATAGCGCCGTGGGGAACGCGTAGCCCGGGACATCCGTGTCAGCATACGCGAGCGGCCCCGGGTTTCGCTCCACCCGGGCTACAGCACTAATTCAGATAGTTTGGTGATTGCTGTCGGTGTGCTGTCATTTATGACAGGCATGCAAACGGTTTCGGCAAATCCCATACTTTAGTTTATTCGCATCATAATCATCTTATCTTCATCATATAAGCCGGCTTCCGATCCGCGAAGCATGTAGCAATCTCACTTGTTGCATCGTAGTGTTCAGCGCGGTTCTCAATCGGGAGTGCTTCACATGGTCCTGGGTATGAGCTTGGCCACGTTTACGCTTGTTCACGTGGTGATCAGTCTGATTGCAATCGTCGCGGGCCTTGGCGTGATGTTCGGGCTGCTCGGCTCGAAGCAGATGCCCGGGCTCACCGCGATCTTCCTGCTGTTCACGATCCTCACCAGCGTCACCGGCTTCATGTTCCCGTTCAAGGAGCTGCTGCCCTCGCATATATTCGGGATCATTTCGTTGATCCTGCTCGCGATCGCCTGCATCGCGCTCTATGTCATGAAGCTTTCGGGCACCTGGCGTCCGATCTACATCGTGACGGCGATGATATCGCTCTATCTCAACGTCTTCGTGCTGGTGGTTCAGTCCTTCCTCAAGATACCCCCGCTGCACGCGTTGGCGCCGAGCGTGCCACCGGCTCCGCCGTCCGGCCCCGTCTTCGCCGTCGTGCAGGGCATCGTGCTGGTGCTATTCGTGGTGGCGATCATCGGCATCTGGCGGCGCTTCAGGCCGATGGCCTCCTTCGCCTGAAGCATGATCCGGAAAAGTGGAGACCGGTTTTCCTCGCGACAAACGCGAAGCGTTTGCGCGGAGATCATGCTCACGATCCAATTGACATCGTGATTTGATATCGCAGGGCGATTTTGAAATCCGGAGCATGCCCGCGACCGGTATGTTCCATCAGCTTAACTCGCACGAAAGGCTGCGCGATGCCCACGATCACCACCAAAGACGGCGTCATGATTTTTTACAAGGACTGGGGCAGTGGTCAGCCCATCGTCTTCAGTCACGGCTGGCCGCTGTCATCTGATGACTGGGACACCCAGATGCTGTTCTTCCTCAATCACGGCTTTCGCGTCATCGCGCATGACCGCCGCGGCCACGGCCGGTCGAGCCAGGTGAGCGATGGCCACGACATGGATCACTATGCCGACGACCTCGCGGCGGTGACCGAGCATCTCGATCTGAAGAATGCCGTTCACGTCGGTCATTCCACCGGCGGCGGCGAGGTGGTCCACTATATCGCGCGGCACGGTGAGAGCCGGGTGGCGAAGGCGGCGATCATCAGCGCGGTGCCGCCCTTGATGGTGCAGACCCCGGCCAATCCGGGCGGCCTGCCCAAGGACGTCTTCGACGGGCTGCAGGCGCAGCTCGCCGCGAATCGCTCGCAATTCTATCGCGAGCTCGCCGCGGGCCCGTTCTACGGCTACAACCGGCCGGGCGCCAAACCGTCGGAAGCGGTCATCCAGAACTGGTGGCGCCAGGGCATGATGGGCGGCGCCAAGGCGCATTACGACGGCATCGTCGCCTTCTCGCAAACCGACTTCACCGAAGACCTGAAGAAGATCAACGTGCCCGTTCTCGTCATGCATGGCGACGACGACCAGATCGTGCCCTATGCCGACGCCGGTCCGCTGTCGGCCAAGCTGTTGAAGAACGGCACGCTGAAGACCTACAAGGGCTTTCCGCACGGCATGCCCACGACCGAAGCTGCCACCATCAACGCCGACCTGCTCGCGTTCATCAAGGGCTGAGCGTCGCTTCCTTCACCTCTCCCGGCGCGCGGCTGTCCGATTCACACATCGCGGAGCGCCAGACTGGTACCAAATTTGATGCGCTGGAAGGCTTCGAGCCCCAGGCGCATCGTTTTCGGCCCGGGCTTGCCATAGTAGCCGTCCCATCCGCCCAGACGGGCAATGACCCAAGCGGCGAAGGCCAGTGAACCTTTAGGGTGCGCGTTCTTTTGCCGCTCGGTCTTGCCTTCCAGTTTGGCCGAGACGGCTTCGAGGATGGGTTGATCGGCAGGCTCGAAGGCCTCAAGCAGGTTTTGGCCGGTGGTGCCGTCGCGAGCCTTGACCAGTTGCATCACCGATACAGCCGCTACGGCCACAACAGCGGCGAACCTGATCATGGCCTCAGGATCACTGATGTCGGCGGCCTCGATATCGAAGCCTCCGGTCTTCTGCGTGTGGAAGTACTCCTCGACGACCCAGCGCATCCGATAGAGATCAACGGTTCTGCGCGCGTCGGCGATGTTGGTGACCGGATGGGTCGTCAGCAGTCGCCAGTGGATCGGAGGGTGTCAGAAAGAATGTGTAAGCAGGTTTCTGTGAGTTTACCTTACCGAGGAGACTCACATGACGACCGACACGACGATTACACCTGAACTGCTGGATCAACTGCTTGCTAACTATGAGAAGC
>NZ_JBVAPG010000240.1:0-9022 GCF_055413685.1 Bradyrhizobium sp. LeoA1Lang
TCTCGACGACGGCGCTCGGCTTTTCACCTTCGCGCACTCGCTCCAACGCCATCATGCGGATTTCTTCCAGGGTTCGATGGTCAAGTTGTCGGCCGTCGCGTTTCATGCCGATAGCATACACCAACGCTCAACAATGTCGCCTATATTTCTGACCTATGAGTAAATAAGGGATCAGTCCGACCCTGGCCGGGAGATCTGCAGAGCAAGCGTTGTTGCCAGAATCTCGAACCTCTGAGACGCACCTTCTTCCCCTCAGGTCGATTAAGTTACGAGGAGGGCACGGAGTTCCGGATCCGCCATTTTTGATATTCGTTCCAGCCACCCCTGGCCACCATTGACCGTGATGTCCTCGTCATCGGCGGCGGATATATCGGGCTATCGTCGGCTCCTGGATGAAACGAGGGGCTCAGGCGAATAGGCCCTGGATATCGCTCCATAATGAACACCTATTTGTACTGGGGGCAGGAGAGGAGCATAGGAGATTCGAATGCAATGGATCGCCGATCGCTCTTCGAGCATTGGGACGTTTTGTAAAAGCATTTGCTGTCGTTGTGCTCAGGATGTGGCGAAATTGCCGGGATGCAGTGCTGCGCTCGAGGCCATCAGTGCATCATACGATCGTAACCAGTGCATTCGCGCTTGCATTGGAGGTGCGTTATGACCGGTATCAACGGACTTGGGGGCCCCATTTGGCAATATGCAGATGACAGCACTGATGGTGCGGCCCTGTCCAACGCCGCTTCTGGCGAACTCGGCCAAACGAACAATTCTGACCTTGCGCGGATGGGCTCCGAGCCTGGAGATATGGAGACACGCGCCTCGATCGACGACAGGGGCGGGCAAAGCGGTCATGGTGGGTACTTCGAGATCCCGTATAGATATCGTCGATCAGGCCGGGCAGAAAGCTCGTCGTTTTCTCATGACGAATCCTGGCGCGACGATCCCAGAAGTTCACAGCCAGACTCACTCTCCTCGCATAGGCGTCTCGCGCCCGACCTGAGAGTCCGGCCAGGAAAGCGGCGCGCCGACGACGTCGCCGCGCCGAGGTCTTGCGCGGCTCCCGTTTCTGATGAGCGCGGCCAAACGAACAATTCTGTCTTTGCGCGGATGGGGTTTGAGCGCCGAGACCCAGAGACTCGCGTCCCGATCGACGATAGGGCCGGGCAGCGCGGTCACGGTGGGAGCTTCGAGATCCCATATAGATTTTATCGTCGCGAGCCAAGTCGGGCGGAAAGCTCGTCGTTTTCTCATGACCAATCCTGGCGCGGCGATCAAGCCTTCAGAAGGTCACGGCCAGACTCGCTCTCCTCGCATAGGCGCTTCGCGCCCGACCCAAGCGTCAGGCCAGGAAAGCGGCGCTTCGACGATGTCGCCACGCCGCGCTTCCATGGTGTAAGCTTAGAGCGGCCCTATAGCTCGTCGGATGCCCTTAATGCAGCGCTAAGGGGCATTGATCGCGCTCGCGACGTCCATGGATTCTCAGTTTTCGTGGCGAAGTATGCCACGCAGCTGCGAATGCCGGACAAGGCAACGTTCCTGCAAAGGGCCGCGGCTGATTTTCGAAGCAGATTTGTCGCTCGCTTGGAGGAGAACATTCGCTCGGGAGAATCCTGGAGCTACGCCAGGATATGCAACGCGGTGAGCGCGGAGGCCGGCGGTTGGGACGGTATGGAAGCTTGCAAGGCCTTGGCAGCTCGAGTGTCGGGGCTCGACGACGGGCTTATGAACAAAGTTGACGTCCGAGCCTTTCCGCTCTTCGTCGTATCATTCGGTCGGCACTCGCGGGCGGCGGAATGCCGCAGGGGGACGAGCAGAATCGCGGAATTTTATTGTACTGCAAGCCGCGTACTTTCGGAGCAGAACAATCAAGGCCTATCGTTACTGGTGAATGGCTTTAGCAAGTGGCCGAAACAGGCGGCCAATCTTGATGCTACGCTCGCGATCGCCGGTGAGGTTGCTCGCTGGCCCGGCAGGCTGGCTGGTATTCCGCAGAACCTGGCGAACCTGGTGAATGGCTTTAGCAAGTGGCCGAAACGGGCGGCCAATCTTGATGCTACGCTCGCGATCGCCGGTGAGGTCAGGCGCCGTGCCGCTCGCGCTGCCCGGCTCTCCGCTTTTAAGCCGCAGGAGCTGGCGAACCTGGTGAATGGCTTTAGCAAGTGGCCGAAACAGGCGGCCAATCTTGATGCTACGCTCGCGATCGCCGGTGAGGTCAGGCGCCGTGCCGCTCGCGCTGCCCGGCTCTCCGACTTTAAGCCGCAGGAGCTAGCGAGCCTGGTGAATGGCTTTAGCAAGTGGCCGAAACAGGCGGCCAATCTTGATGCTACGCTCGCGATCGCCGGTGAGGTCAGGCGCCGTGCCGCTCGCGCTGCCCGGCTCTCCGCTTTTAAGCCGCAGGAGCTGGCGAACCTGGTGAACGGCTTCAGCAAGTGGCCGAAGGAGGCGGGCTGTCGCAAGGCCAGCGTCGCAATCGCCGGTGAGGTCAGGCGCCGTGCCGCTCGCGCTGCCCGGCTCTCCGCTTTTAAGCCGCAGGAGCTGGCGAGCCTGGTGAACGGTTTCAGCAAGTGGCCGGACGCGGCGGGCTGTCGCGAGGCCGCGGTCGCAATCGCCGATGAGGTTCCGTCCCAGCTCTCCGCTTTTAAGCCGCAGCAGCTGGCGAACCTGGTGAACGGTTTCAGCAAGTGGCCGGACGCGGCGGGCTGTCGCGAGGCCGCGGTCGCAATCGCCGATGAGGTTCCGTCCCAGCTCTCCGCTTTTAAGCCGCAGGGGCTGGCGAACCTGGTGAACGGTTTCAGCAAGTGGCCGGACGCGGCGGGCTGTCGCGAGGCCGCGGTCGCAATCGCCGGTGAGGTTCCGTCCCTGCTCTCCGCTTTTAAGCCGCAGCAGCTGGCGAACCTGGTGAACGGTTTCAGCAAGTGGCCGGAGGCGGCGGGCTGTCGCGAGGCCGCGGTCGCAATCGCCGGTGAGGTGCGGTCCCAGCTCTCCGCTTTTAAGCCGCAGGAGCTGGCGAATCTGGTGAACGGTTTCAGCAAATGGCCGGAGGAGGCGGGCTGTTGCAAGGCCAGCGTCGCAATCGGCCACGAGGTGCTTTCCCAGCTCTCCGATTTTGATCCACAGGCGTTGGCGACCTTGGTGAACGGTTTCAGCAAGTGGCCGGAGGCGGCGGGCTGTCGCGAGGCCGCGGTCGCAATCGCCGGTGAGGTGCCGTCCCTGCTCTCCGCTTTTAAGCCGCAGCAGCTGGCGAACCTGGTGAACGGTTTCGACTGCTGGCCCGACGAGGTGGCATGCCATCAAGCGATAATGGACATGGTGGCCGCACTCGGCACGGCAAGCCATCGCTTCGGGGCCTTCACAACACTTGGTCTCAGCATGATCGCCAATGTTCTGGGACGCAGTTTCAATAAGGGGCAGGATAGTGGAGACATTGCAGAGACCGCTCTGCTGAAGGATAGGCTGCATCAGATGGCTCATTACCTGCACTATGCCGATGATCGGCTGCAGCAGGCCAGCCTTCAAAGCATTGCTAATATTTTCAAGGCACTGTCGAAGGTCCAGCTATTCGACGACCTCAGTTTGCTCGCGCCGATCGGGTTAAATCGGCTCACGGAATTACGCAATCGTGCTGGTTTTGCCATCGAGAACAGCCTCGAAGCCATGGGCAGTCTTTGCGCCGCTCTGGTGCCGCTGGCGCGCAGTCCGCACCTGCGCTGGCACCGCAGGCAGGCTCTGAACCTGCTGTACGATATCCAGGCCGTCGTGGAGGACAAGATCGAGGCGCATCTCAACGCAAGCGACCCGGAGCGGATCCGTGGGCCATTCGCGAGCCGCTGCCCGGCGTTGTCAGTGTATCAAGTGCTGAAAGCTCGTGCGGTCCTGGAGAAAATGTTCCAGCGGCCGTATGTCGAGGGCAGCAAGCCCGATTTGCTGGTGCGGCGGCAAGAGCTGCAGCGCGGGACCAAGAAGATCCTGGCCAGCACGCGCGAGCTCATCGAACGCGACCTTTCCACTATGAGCTGGAACCTGATCGCGCAGATCGAGTCGGACAATCCGGTCGATGCGCTGGACGCGTTCATGGCGCAGGATGCCGCTAAAATTCAGGCGCAACATAGGGCATCCGTCTTCGACATGCATGAGGTGTTGCGGGCGATGGACCATGAGCCCAGACCGCCACGGGGTGAGGCGGGACTGATGCAGCTTCAGGTAGTGGATCTGCAGGGGCGACGAGTAACAACAGAGCCCGAGACACGCTATTCGATTTTTCATCGAATGACCTCGGGGGCTGTGCCAGTAGTCGCGGTGCAACTACCGGGAAAACCGAGCGCGTTCATGCTGGCGCGTACGATCAATGTCGATGGTGTGCCATACCGCATGGACCTGTTCGGCGGCAGCAAGTTAAAGGGGCAAAGGCCAACCGTGACGGAGATCGCCGCCCGCGCTCCCGGCGAGGAGCCAACCATGTCCGGCGGCAAGCTGTTGGCCATTCCTTATGCCGACACCGCACCGGGCACAGCGTTCGAGCGGCTATCGCGCCACTGGGCGCCGTTCAAGGAAGCCTATTGGTACACGCAGCGCAGGGGCTTTGCCGGGCCCCCGGGGATGAAACGTCTCGGTCCTCACGACTACGCGCTGGAGGGCGCCTTCAGGCTGTTGCTGGCGCCGGACCGCGCTGGCAACATGGAGCATCCTTTCAGACTGATGGGACCGAAAGGCCCGCTCGCCTTGCGGCCGCATGACGGCTGCGGCTTCATCAAGGCCTCGCTGGCTGGGCAGATGCCGGCTGTTTGCAGGGTCGGCCGCCGGGAGGGGCCCGATCGGATGCCTGCCTTTGCTGAGGGTAGGAGAACGTCCGTGCCGGCCTCGGCGTTGCAACATTATCCGCGCAGCGAGCAGGTGGGGGATGAGGCACGAGAGATGGCCAGGACATGGCTTGAGAGCAGGCAGCAGCAAAAGCTAACGTCGGAAGAGCTGTTTCGCACCGTGACGGCCGGACACATCGACGGTCCCGGCGCCGTCGCCGTCCCGTCCGGTGATAGCTACCTCCATGTGCCCACACTCAAGAGCGAGACGTTGTCAGGTGGCGTGCTCATCGGGCGAGCCCCCTATGACAAGCCGAACCTGCGCCCGTTTGCCGCTGAGCAAGTCAAGTCAGCGCGTGATGGCGACCCAACGGCTGTGTTTCTTGATAGCTGCGTCGCCATCCAATACAGCTTTAGCGTCGCACAAAAGTCAGGCGAGACACTGGCGGCCGACGACCAGAGCTTCTTCGCCAAAGGCATTCTGATCGTCGTGCCTGACGAATTGTGGCCGGCCAACTACGCCGACCGCGGGCTGGTCCTGTCAGCCGAGGACGTCAAGTGCCATTCGAGCTGGGTTGAGTGCAAGGACCGCGCAAAGACAGACACTTCCATAGACTGCGTGGGCATCCTACAGGCCACCGAGGTGTTCGCTCCGGGGTCGCTAGTTGCGGTCCCACCCAGCGAACAGAAAAAGCTCGACGGCGATTTCGATGGAGATACCGTCGTTATCGTCGGTGACCGGCCGCAGCTTTATGAGCACGTGCGCGAGTTCGATCAAAAGGAGCAAGCTCGCGGACTTCACTCGCTCAAGCCGCCCAAGTCACATACCCCGGCGATCGAGCAGGATAGCTACCAATTCAGTCGTGCCCGGCAGATCCTCGCGGCCACTCTCGGTGTCTTGGGAACTTATAGTACCCTGCAGCGAGGCTTTCTGGCTCAATCCGATCAGGCGCGGCGTTGGTTTGCCGAGCGGGCCATCTTTGGCATCTATGAGGGCGTTCACCACGAGCTCAGGCAAGATATCCGTGACCTGTTGAAGCAGGAGCAGGTGAGCGGCCAGGATATTCAACGCACTCTCGAGAGGGCGCGCGCTGACATCGAAACTGCGGACCATCCACTTGCCCGCGAGGTCGCCGAGCTGCTCGTTGCCGACCTTAAGGCATGGGCAGAGACCACCGATGAGCGGATTCCGCCTGAAACCTTCGAACGCGTGAGCGAGGCAAAGCCGACGGTGAGCCCAGCGTTCGTCGAGCTCTTCGACGAGCTGGCAGAGGCGTATTCGGTCGCTCCTCAGCCCCGCGACCGCATCGAGGCCTTGCTCGACCACTATCCTGCACGCATCGACCCCCCACCGGACGGCTACATTCCGGGCGACCTCGTCCAAAGCGTAAACAACTTCCTGAGCCTCGGCGTCAAGGTCGGAACCGACGCTTACAAATCCGACACCGGTGCCCGTCTCTTTCTGAAGAAGAGCCATACGCTCGACCGGCTCCTGCACCGGACGCCAGGCCTGACTTCCGTGCCATTCAGCAAGAGCATGGCGGCGACCCTTAGCCAGGGCAGGTTCAATGCCGATGCGACCTTGGAGGATCTGAAGGGGAATCCCACGCTGGCCGCATCAATCATGGAGGTCTCAATCAGGGTTGCTGCGGAGAAGCATATCCTGCCCGAACCCTCTGGCCGACAGTCTACGGCTGAGGATTGTGCCATGGCGGTCACGCTGACCGGCAGCGAGGCATCGGTGCGCGCCCGAATTGAGGCTGCCCGCGCGAAAGTCGAAGAGCCAGAGATCACTGCCGCAGCAGTCCAGGTTGCCGAGACACTTGCGCAGGCGGGCATCAAAGTGAAGATGCCCGATCTCAATCGCCGCTTGAGAACCAACGCCTCCATGATCGCCCAGCTCACCGGGATGAGCGTCACGTCTGACGACAAGGCTCAGTTGATCAGCAATGCTGTTCGATACCTCTTCGAAGTCCCTGATAGCGATTTTGCAAGCGCCTTCAAGAAAGCCATGCTGGGCTTCGGTGACCGGGACTATGCCGAGATCAGCACAACCAATTGGTTCAGAATGCGCAATCCGACCTTTGTCGGTATCAAAACCGTGCTCGCCACTCCCCGAGGTTACCGCTTCGAGGCCGAGTTCCACACGCCAGACAGTTACAAGGCCAAGATCGCCAATCACGATACCTACAAGGAGCTGGGGAAGCTTCAGCAGCAAGCCAGCGGACATGGCCTGAACCAGTATAACGCCGAAGAACTGGCGCGCCGTGCGCGAGAGGTCTGCAAGAACGTGGCTATCCCCGACGGCGCCAGGAACATCCCCCACTGGGCAGCAAAACCGGTTCGTAGAAGGCAGGCCAGTACAGCCTCTACGGCGCGAGCTGACGAGCCAGGAAGGCGTGAGATTGGAGAGATTGTGGCGGCTCTCGGCAATCGGCCGATCGTGCTCGTCGGCATGATGGGAGCAGGGAAATCCAGTCTCGGCCGTGCGCTCGCCAGGCGACTGGAGTTGAGATTTATCGATTCCGATAAGGAGATCGAGACAAAGACCGGCAAGTCCATAACCCGAATCTTCGCTGAGGACGGCGAGGCGCATTTCAGGACTCTTGAGGCGAATGAGATCAAGCACGCGCTCGAGCAAGGGCCCGCCGTGCTTGCGACCGGTGGTGGAGCATTCATGATCGAGGACGTCCGGCATCATATCGGCCGGAAAGCGGTTTCGATCTGGCTCAATACTAACCAGGACGTGATCAGGCAGAACCTGAAGCATAACACCAAGCGTCCCAAGGTGCGGACCGCCGATCAAGACCAGACCATTTCGGACCTGATGCAGGTGCGCAATTCTGTCTATCGGCTTGCCAATCTCACGATCGCCCCGCAGCACCGGCGGGATCTCAAGAGCGCGGATGCTTGCATGACGGCGCTGCACGCCTATCTCTGCGACGCAGGGCAGGGGACTCGGCAGGCCGGCTTGTTCCAGGAGCTTCCTGTTCCGCCAGGCTCTCAAAATGCGGGAGCTTCGGGTATGATCGTGGAGCAGATGCGGGCCGCCGCCTCATCATCAGCGAGGGTTCAATCGTCAGGCATCCACGGCAGCCCTGAGGCTCCGGTTGATTTGCCGTCCACATCGCACGCGCTGCATGATGAGGCTTTACGGCCGCCCTCGACCAAAGCTCCGGATGCTCGCAGGCAAGCCTTGGATTCCACGGCCTCGCTCCAGGGACGCAGGCTCGTGCTCGGCGCCGAGGAATGGCTGGGCGACGAGCATATAACGGCGGATTATGCGTTGCTGGAGCAGGAATTGCAGAGGGAGAACCCGGTTCTGGCAGCGCAGATCCGGCTCGTACCGCCCGCGCCAGTTCAACTGTTGCGCTTGGCCAGGACCAGGAACGACGTAGAAGAAACGCTCAGGGGGATCGTCCGGGACCAGAATGGGAACGAAGCGAACTTTTTGTTGCTGCCTGTGAACAATGGTGGAGCTGGCGGGGGAGGCACCCATTGGTCGCTGCTGCTCGTCGATCGCCGCGTGCCCGGCCGGATACACGCCTATCACTACGACTCCGGCGGGGACAGGAACCGGTCCGTCGCCGAAGAGCTTGGAGCACAGCTGGGCGCTCGCATCTGGAGAGCTGCCATGGCCCAGCAGCAGAACGGCTATGATTGCGGCGTCTTCGTGCTCGGTGCCACCCGGACACTGGTTGAACGGTTGGCGGAAGGACAGCGGCCAGAGGTGCTGCACCTCGACAACGTCGTCGCCGATCGGCGGGCGCTGCGGGAGCGACTAAGCGCTTTTCCCCGGTTGGGTTGATAAAGCTGACGGGAATACTACGCCGGTGCCAAGCCCGGGAGGATCCGCGCTCGCTCATGGAGGAGAGATCAGGCGGCCATTCAAAAACCATACGGATCGAGCCTGGCCCGATCCTTCGTTGAGCTGGAGAGTCCTGGCGTGCACGACCTCACGAGCGTGGCTTCTCCTCGCCGGCGATAGCGGTCGGGCGTGCGTGTCAGGAAATCAGGCGCGTGAACGCGCCTTTCTTTCTTGGTCGCTCTTACGCTGAATCTCCTCCGAATGACAGGACACCTGTAGGAAGCTCATTGAGCTAGTGGTCTATCACAGTGATTTTGACTCTTTGGGGGTGGCTGGATAGGCGCGGCCGAGTTTGGCGCGAGCTTTGTCGGTTGTGAACATCCATTTGATTCGGGCTCGGGTTTTATTTCGCCGCCGT
>NZ_JBVAPG010000241.1:0-8908 GCF_055413685.1 Bradyrhizobium sp. LeoA1Lang
AATCCGTGTTACGCAAAGCCCCGCCGGGGGCCGGTGGGCGGGGTTGCGATCCGCTGGGCACCGCGCGCCGCCCAAACCCCCAAAAACCCCCCCCCCACCCTGTGCGAGGAGGTCTTGAACACCCAACGCCCAATGGGGGGGGGGCAAACGCGCAGCGTGCCCACCGTCAACACTCCGCTCGGAAGGGTGGGCACGCTGCGCTTTGCCCACCCTACGATTCCCTCGATCTATTTCACGCGTAGCGCGTCCAACAGCGAGCGGAAGGCGCGGGCATACTCCGCGCCGGTCTTGGCGATGTCATCGCCGCTTGAGCTGGCAACCGCGGCTTCCGTCACCGCGCCGAGCAACAGCCGCGCCAAGGGCTCGACCGGCTGCCGCGCGATCAGGCCGGCGTCCATCGCCGCTTTCAGGCCGCGTGGAAACTTGCCGCCGAAATGCCTGGCATCGATCTCGCGCCAGCGCTCCCAGCCGAGCACGGCCGGGCCGTCGCGCAGGATGATCTGTCCGGTCGCGCCTTTCGAGCAGGCTGCGAAATAGCCCTGTGTACCTGCTGCCATTGCGGCGAGCGGGTCGTTCTCCGCGCGTGAGATCCGGTCGAGGTCGGCTACGAGCTCAAGCGAGACCTGCTCGAACACTGCTTCGAACAGCGCCTCCTTGGTCGGGAAGTGATGATAGACCGCGCCCTTCGCGACGCGCGCGGCGCCGGCGATATCGTCCATTGTCGTCGCCGCAAAGCCGCGCTCGCCGAAAATCCGTTTCGCCGCCTTGACGATCGCCGCCCTGGTCCTCTCGCGCCGTTCCGCCTGCGTTGCCATGCGTGTCCAGAGCATCCTGCACCGGGCCAACAGCGAACTCGGCTTTACCTCGCCCCGCGTGCGGGGAGAGGTCGAAATTCAAGCGCAGCTTGAATTTCGGGTGAGGGGGAGTCTCCGCGAGTCCGTCTGTCATCGCATTCGCGGATGGAGCCCCTCACCCCAACCCTCTCCCCGTAAGAACGGAGAGAGGGAGAACGGGCCGTCGGTCGCTCTAACCTAGAATCACCCTTAGCGCAGTTCCACGGCCGAGCCAATTGACTTTCCGACCCATGGTCGGTAAATACCGACCGTCAGTCGGTATACTGAGGAGAGTAGCAGATGCCTTCGCTCGCCACGCTGCAAGCCTTTGCCGCCACCGTTGAATCCAACGACCATGTCGGCGCCATTCTGAAATTCTATGCGCCGGATGCGCGAACGCAGGAGAATGACGGCGCGCCGCGCATCGGCCGCGATGCGCTGGCCGAACGGGAGCGCGCGGTGCTTGCTTCCGTTGCCGGCGTCAAGACCACCAGGCTCGGACCGCTGCTGCTCGACGGCGATCATTCGGCGATCTGCTGGCGCTTCGAATTCACCGGCAAGGACGGCAGTATCAGCACCATGGAGGAAGTCGCCTGGCAAACCTGGCGCGGCGAGCAACTGATCGAGGAGCGCTTCTTCTACGATCCGCAGCAGATGAAGAAGTGAGCGGACACGGCGGCTCACGCATCGGCATGTCGCCGCCATGCGCGAAGCCCGCATATAGCCGAACGCACTGAGCACTCGACGAAACAAAAATGGCCGGGATCGCTCCCGGCCATTTGTTCGAAACCGCTCGCCTTAGCGCGGTGGCAGTGACGCGGTGCCGCCGTTGAGCAGCGGGGTGATGCGGCGGATGGTGACGCGCCGGTTGATGCGGCTCGGGCCGTCCGTCTGCTCCTTCAGGTTCTGCTCGCCGTAACCTTGCGAGGTCAGGTTTTCCGCGGGGACCTGGAACTGCTGGGTCAGCAGCTCTGCCGTCGATTCGGCGCGGCGGTCGGAGAGCGAGAGATTGTCCACCTCGTTACCAACAGCGTCGGTGTGGCCCTCGATCAGGAACACCTCCTGCGGATTGCGCTGGAGCGCGCGGATCAAGCCATCGGCGATCACCTGAAGCTTCGCCGCCTGATCCTGGGAAATCTCCCACGATCCCGTGTCGAAGTTGATGGTGTTGACGTCGATGCTCGGCATCAGCATGCGCACGTTCGGGCTGTAGCGGATCTCGTCCAGCGAATAGCGGCGTTCGATCCGGTCGACCGGCGGCGCCACCATGGTGTCGTAAATCACATCCGGCGACGCATCTTCGGCATCGACGATGTAGCGGTTGTAGGGGATACGGACCACCGGCGGTGGCATGTCGACATAGAAGCCGCCGACCGCGCGCGGGTCGCGATAGCTGTTGTCGATGATGACCATCTCGCGGCCGCCCTGGTCACGCCTGATCCGGCGCAGCAACTGGCCATCGCGTCCCACGACCGTGACGATCTGCGAGCCGTCCGGACGGACCACGACCGTGCGCGTCTCGGCGCCGATCGTCTGAGTCTGGACGTCGCGGGCGCCGTAGCGGAAGCGATCGATCTCGCTGTGGCGGATATAGGCCTGGCCGCTCGGGTCGCGGATGATCATACGGCCCGGCTCGGTGATGACGGTGCGGCCGCCCTCCTGGACCTCGCGCCGCTCGGCGCGGAAGTCCTCGATACGCCGCGGCCCAATCGCGACGCCCTCGCGGGAAAACTTGGTGCCGAAGTCGGCCGGAGGCGGCGGCAATGGCGCGGTGACCTGCGGCGCGCGACGGAACGCGGGGGCAACCGTCGGCGGTGCATTCTGTGCGCGGCCGGGCGGCGGCGCGGCATTCGGCGCACCGGGCACGGCAGTGGGAGCCGCGGGCGCGGCGTTCGGCGCCGCGGCGCCGGGTGTGCCGGGTGCAACACCGGGGCGCGCTTGCGGCGTCGCTGGAGCCGCAGGCGGCGTGCCTGCAGCCGGAGGCGGGCTCGCTGGCGCACCGGCGGCGGGAGGCGTCGTGGTCGCCGCCCCAGGCCGTGCCGGCGAAGGCGTCGGAGACGGACTTCCTGCGGCCGGCGGCGTTGCGGGTGTCGGCGTTGCCGCGGGATGAGGCTGCGTCGGCGTGGCGGTGGGCGCAGCCGCGGGCTGCTTGGCGCCGGCGGGCGGCACTTCCTTTTGCGCACCGCGCGGTGGCGTCGGAGTGGCCGGGGTCGTGGGCGCAGCGGGTGGCGTCGCCGCGGATGGAGGCGCGGGCGGCTGCGTGCGCGCCGGCGGCGCTGCGGTTGGCGGCGCCGGAGTGTGCGGCGCTGCTGCTGGAGGCGGCGTCGGACGCGCTGGCGGAGCAGCAGACGGAGGTGGAGGTGCTGGTCGTTCAGGCGCAGCGGCCGGCGGCGGTGTCGGCCGTGCCGGAGCGGCAGGCGGGGGCGTTGGCCGCTCTGGAGCAGCGGCCGGCGGCGGTGTCGGGCGTGTCGGAGCGGCAGCCGGCGGTGTTGGTCGTTCCGGAGCAGCGGCCGGCGGCGGAGTCGGCCGTGCCGGGGCAGCAGCGGGAGGCTGTGGTGTTGGCCGCGTCGGCGCAGCAGCCGGAGGCGGTGGTGTTGGTCGCGCCGGAGCAGCGGCCGGTGGCGCGGACGGATGTGCAGGCGGAGCGGCGCCAGGGGGCGGCTGAGGCGGTGCAGGCTGTTTCGGCGCACCGGCCGGCGGTGCCGCCTTCGGTGGCTGTTTCGGCTTTCCGTCCGGGCCGACCTCCTCCTTCTTCTCCGCTTGTGCCACGACGAGTGGCGCGGTTTGCGCATGCGATGCGAAGCTTATTAGCTGCGTCACCGTCAATGCGGTCGTGGCAAGCAGCACGAGGCGAAGGTTTGTCATGATTGCAGGTCCCGGGAAAGTTCTTGGCAAGGGAGAGGATGGGCGGGGGCCGAATAGCTCGGCGGTCGGATCAACGGTTATTCGTTAGGCCGCAATGTGGCGGGCGACAAAGGGGAAAGGCTTTTTATTTCAGCGCTGCAATGACTTGCAAGCAAACTTGTTCATTGCTCATTCAGACGAGACTTGCAAATCGCGATCTCACCATTGTTCCTTGCGTGGTTCCGCGACATCGGTCGGATTCGGCGGGCGCGGACCGTTCGGCCCGCGAATCGGCACTTCATCAGGCAGCTTGCCGGGCAGTTCGTCAGGCACTGGCGGTTCGCCGGGCTCGCGCGCCGGCGGCGGTACCTCAGGGCGCGGATTGCCCGGCGGAATGCCGGGCGGTGGTTCGCTCGGCGTGCCTGGTGTCGCCGGCGGAATCTCGGGCGGTTCGATCGGCATCTAGCGCGTAACCGTGCCGTTGTTTCCGATCGCAGCGCGCGGATCATCACGCATCATGGTTCGCTCCGTTCCTGTTCCGCAAGAACGACAACGGAACGCATGCAGCGATGTTCCGATGATCCAGGCCCGAAAGTTATTCCGGCGCGTGGCAGACCGCTTCGATGTTGTGGCCGTCGGGATCCAGCACGAACGCGCCGTAATAGTTGGGATGGTAATGCGCGCGGATGCCGGGCGCGCCGTTGTCGCGTCCGCCGGCTGCGATCGCGGCCTTGTAGAACGCATTCACGGTTGCGCGATCCTTTGCCAGGATCGCGACATGCAGCGGCTTCTCTAGCCCGCCTTCGCCGCCGATCCAGAAATCCGGCTTGCCGCCCGCGCCGAAGCCGGCCGCCGCATCACTGCCGTTCTCCTGCGTGACTTCCATGATCAGCGTGTAGTCGAGCGGCGCGAGCGCCTGCCGATAGAACATCAGGGAACGCTGATAGTCGGAAACCGGAAAGCCGATGTGATCGATCATCAAGAAACTCCTTCGGCCTATCTGCTTTGATCAAACACCAGGAAGCCGGCCCGCGGGAAGTGCACCACCACCTCGCCGGCGCGGGGGTCGTGCCTGCGGATCGCGATATGCTGCGAAGAAAGGGAAACGATCTCGCCGCTCACTTTGACCTTGCCGTAGTCATCGGGCATCACCTCGACCTGGTCGCCTGGCTTGCGGCGGTTGGGATCATAAGGGTCCGGCAGCACGGTGGTCCGTGGCGCAGCGTTGGCGGCGATTTCGAGTGCGGCGGCGGGTGAGATTTCCTTGCATGGCTTGTGCTCGATGGCGCGAATGCGCGCCTCCCATGATCGCGTTGCAGGGAATTCGAACAGCATCTTGTCGAGGTCGGGAAGGTTGGTGCGCACGTACCAGATATTCATGTAGGCGTTGACGTCGCACAGGCTGGGGGCGTCGCCGCACATCCAGCTATGGCCGTTGCGAAGCTGGGCCTCGATCCATTGCAGGTGGGCACGAAACTGATCGCGCATCTGCGGGATCGCCTTCCGCATGGCGGCAACATCGAACTTGGCGCCGCGCAGCTTTTCGCGGTCGTCGATGAACTCCTGCGGCACGTTGTCAGCCACTGAGCCGAAGATCAGGTTGACGGTGTTCTGGAAGAACGGACGGTCGGTCCACATCGTCGTCGCGGCGGCAAGCCCGTAATACCCGCTCGGGAACAGCGTCGGCTGCGGATAGCGCCGTTCCAGTTCGCGGACGATGCATTGGGTGTCGCAGTAGACATCGGCGCCGATCTGCAGCACCGGGGTCCGCCGGTAGCCTCCCGTCAGCGGCATCAGATCCGGGCGGGGCATGATCCGGGAAATCAGGACCGAGGTCCATGTCACGTTCTTCAGCGCCAGGATCAGGCGGATCTTCTCCGAGAACGGCGATTGAGGAAAATGATGGAGGATGACGGGATAGTCGGGACTCATCGTTCCCTCCCAGATAGTGATCCGACCGGTCGGATCACGATCTATCTTTTTGTTTGAGCATGATCTCCGCGCAAACGCTTTGCGTTTGTCGCGAGGGAAAACCGGTTCCACTTTTCCGGATCATGCTCCAGATTGACGCTGGCAGAAGGCTAACCCCGGCCCGGGCCGGTTACAATGGATCGGCGCGCGTCAGGACGACGCCGCGGTCGGCGTTCGTGTTGTCTTGGGACGGGAGACCTTGTGCAGTGCGTGCGAGAGCTGCTCGATCGAATAGGGCTTTTGCAGGAAGTCGAACCCATAGCTGCCCCGCTGCGCCAGCACCTGGCTGTAGCCGCTGGTCAGCACGACCGGCAGGTCGGGGTAGCGGCGGCGGATTTCCTGGGCGAGCTCGACGCCGCTTATGCCGGGCATGGCGACGTCGGTGAACACCACGTCGAAGCGGGCGGCGTCGCCGGCCAGGGCGTCCAGCGCCTGCGTAGCGCTCTCGACCAGGGTTGCGGCGTAGCCGAGCTCGGCGAGCGCGTCGGCCGTAAACCTGCCGACCTCGATATTGTCCTCGACCACCAGCACCGACATGCCGCTGCCGTCGACCGGCGGCGCATCCGCGGCCGCAAATTGCAATGCCGGACCCGTGACCGCGGCGCGGGGCAGATAGAGCGTGAAGGTAGAGCCCTTGCCGACCTCGCTGACGACGACAATCTCGCCGCCGGACTGCTTGGCGAATCCGAATACCTGCGACAGCCCGAGCCCGGTGCCCTGACCGATCTGCTTGGTGGTGAAGAACGGCTCGAAGATGCGCCCGAGCTGATCCTGCGGAATGCCGATGCCGATGTCCCCGACCGCCACCGCGACATAGCCGTGCGGCGCCGGCGGATGGCCGTCGACAACGGGCAGTTCGGCGGCGCGACGCACCGCGATCGTCAGCCGGCCGGCACCATTCATGGCGTCGCGCGCATTGACGGCCATGTTGATGATCGCGGTCTCGAACTGGCCGGCATCGGCGTTGATGAAGCAGGGTTCGTCCGGAAGCCTGGTAACGATCTCGATCCGCGGCCCGACCAGCGTTCCGATCATCTCGCTCAGCACCTGCACGCTCTGGCCGACGTCGAACAGTTCGGGCTTGAGCGTCTGCCGCCGCGCGAAGGCGAGCAGTTGGCCGGTCAGTTTCGAGGCCCGGTTGACCGTCTCTGAAATCGCATCGATGTAGCGCAGCCGCCGCTGTTCCGGCAGGTTCGGCCGCCGCAGCATGTCGATGGAGGCGCGGATCACGGTCAGCAGGTTGTTGAAGTCGTGCGCGACGCCGCCGGTGAGCTGGCCGAGGGCCTCGAGCCGCTGCCCATGCTTCAGCGCCTCCTCGGCCTCCTGCCGTCTTTCGGCCTCCTCATGCAGGCGTCGCGTTCGCCGCAGCGCCAGAGCGAGCAGGAGGAACAACAGCGCGGTGGCCGGCACGCCAAAGATCAGGTGCTGGCCGATGGTCGCGAGCCAGCGCGCGCGGATCGCCGAGGTCTCGAGCCCCGCGCTGACATAGATCGGGTATTCGGCGAGCCGCCGATAACCGAGGCGGCGTTCGATGCCGTCGGCCGGCGATGTGACGGTGATCAGGCTGCCGTCTGGAATCGCGGCAAGCTTCTGCCCGACCGGCCCGTCAGGGTCGAGGCGGAACTCGCGGTCGGCCGTCGGATAGCCGGCCAGCATCGCGCCGTCGGTGCGGCCGAGCGCGAAGAAGCTGCCGGGTTCGCGGCCGATCCGCGCGTAGAAATTCTCGAAATACTCGGGCAGAACCGATGCCTGGATCACGCCGGCGAAGTCGCCTGCCTCGGTTGACCGCCGGCGGCTGACGCCGAAGAATGGTGCGCCCCGGTAGGGCGGCCGCGGCGTCAGCACGTCGCCGATATAGGTGCCCACGTCATCAGCGGCATGCGCCCTGAAATACGCTCGGTCCGAGAAATCGATGTCGGGCGCCGGGGCCACCAGGCTGTTGACCAGAGCGTGGCCCCTCGCGTCGAAGACCCAGGCCGATTTCACCTGGGGCAGCGATGCCGTGAGCTGCTTCAGCCGCTCGTGCAGGCTCTCTTCGCGCGAACGGATCGCGGCGTCGGGAAGGCCGCGGATGATTTCCGCGATCTCCGACAGGCTGCGGTCGATGGTCTCGAACACTTTCAGCGCGTGCTCGTGCGCGACATCGAGCGTGCGCTCGATTTCGCGGTCGGCAGCCTGGTTGATTGAATTCCAGGAGGTCACCGAAGCAAAAACGAAGAGTGCCAGCGGAAGGGCCAGGGAAGCGGCCATCATCCATTGCAACAACTTCAGCGAATGGCGTTGTGCGGTCTGCACGGGCACTCCGGTTCGGTCGCAACCTTAACGCAAAATTCGGTTGGGGAGGAAGGGGAGCGGGTGCGGCTTCCTTGCTGCCGTCGCCGGCCAGTTCCGCCCCTCGCGTCACAAGCTATCGTGCATTATGGAAAGCGGCAGCGTGCTTCGGAAAGATAAGGATCAGCCGGCCGGGCACACTGGCGTGCCATGCGCCGGACCCGGGCCGAGCTAGAAATGGAGATCGTACATGGCTGAGAGCCGTCCCCCCTTTCCACCTTTCACCCGTGAAACTGCCGTGCAGAAAGTGCGAGGCGCGGAAGACGGCTGGAATTCCTGTAATCCGGAAAAGGTGTCGCTTGCCTACAGCCCGGACAGCACCTGGCGAAACCGGTCGGAATTCATCAACGGTCGCGCCGAGATCGTCGCCTTTCTCGCGCGGAAATGGGTGAAGGAGCTCGACTACCGCCTGATCAAGGAGCTTTGGGCGTTCGCCGACAATCGGATCGCCGTACGTTTCGCCTATGAGTGGCACGACGATTCCGGAAACTGGTTTCGCTCCTACGGAAACGAGAACTGGGAGTTTGCCGCCAACGGGCTGATGCAAAAGCGGTTCGCCTGCATCAACGATCTCCCCATCAAGGAATCCGATCGCAAATACCACTGGGACCGTTCGGGACCTCGTCCCGCAGATCACCCGGGGCTTTCCGACCTCGGGCTTTGAACGTCTCTGTTCGGGGTGGCAACACACGATCCATAGCGCGCGTCGATGATCTATCGATGCGCGGGAGTGCCTATTGATTAGAGCATGATCCGGAAAAGTGGAGACCGGTTTTCCGAAAAAGATCATGCTCAAACAAAGAGCTAGCATTACAGTTGTTTTTTTAGTGGGTTTCTGAATCCATGGGCAACCATGATTCGAAGATCGTGGACGCAGGCAGCGTCGATTGAGGAGACGCTTGCGTTGTGGGCGGCGTCGCTTCGGGAGA
>NZ_JBVAPG010000242.1:0-8691 GCF_055413685.1 Bradyrhizobium sp. LeoA1Lang
GGAGTTTCCCGTGGTGCTGCGCGGCGACGCGCAGGCCCAGTACCAAAGCGTGATGGACGTGCTCGACCTGCTCGGCCGCATCGGCCTCAACCAGGTTGGACTCGCCACCAAACCGCTCGTGAAGTGATGCGATCGTCGATCCCGGTGCCAACGCCTCTTCCTCACACGCCCATTCGGCGCAAACGCGCCTATGAGCGAGCGCTCGATGCGCTGCAGCGAGCGCTCGTCCGGCTGCGGCTGGTCGGGCCGGCTCTCGATAACCTTGCCTCCGATGCTGCGAAGGGAGGGGATTGCGTGGGTTCTGTCGTTCTGCCGTTTCCTATTCGGGGCGAAGCGCTTCTGGTCAAGCTGGCGAACGAGCTCCGCGGCCGCGTCACGGCCGGAGAGCTGGAGGATGATCCGTTCCTGGCGACGATCTCACGCGGCCGCCGGGCGCGCCTGTCGATCGACCGCGATGCCTATGTCGAGTTCGACGCCGAAGACGAAAGCTTCCATCTGAAGATAGATGCCACGCCCGTACTAACGCTGACGCTGGAGACGAAGGAGTTCACAAGGCTCGTTGAATTCGTCTTTCAGTATTTCGCCGAGCGTGATCGCGGTCTGCGGCAGGTCGAGGTCGTGTCGTGAGCAAGCTTCGAGACGATTGGAATCTGCCGGACGAGCCGTCAGATCGTCAGCGCTCCATATTCCGCAGCCCCGGGATGCGTTACGGCGCGGCGCTTGCGGTGATCGCCTTGCTGTTCGGCGGGGCAGGCTACTGGCTGTTCGGCGGGGACGATCTGCCGCCGCCGCGACAGGTCCGCGAGATCACGATCGTCAACATCACGCCGCCACCTCCGCCGCCTCCGCCACCTCCGCCGCCCGAGCAGAAGATGATCGAGCAGCCGAAGATGGCGGAGCCCGAGTTCAAGGAAGACAAGCCGATCGAGAAGCCGCAGGACGAGCCGGTCAAGGACGCGAAGAACGACGAGCCACCGGGGCCGCTGTCGCTTGACGCCCAGGCGACCGGACCAGGCGATCTCTTCAATCTTGGCGGCAAGCCGGGTGGCAATCCTTATGGTGGTGGCGGCGGTGGTGGCAGCCGTTGGGGCTGGTACACGACCATCGTCATTGCGCAGATGCAAGAGGCGCTCGGGTCCAATCCGAGGACACGCAAGATGACCGGGCAGCTTCAGGTGAAGCTCTGGGCCGACAGCACCGGCCGCATCAACCGGGTTCTGCTGGTGCCATCGACCGGAGATGCTGAACTCGATGCAGTGATCACCAACGACGTGCTGGGCCGTCTGACGCTGCGCCAGCCGCCGCCGAAGGACATGCCGATGCCGATGGTGACGCGCCTAACGGCGCGTCGGCCGAGCTAACGCGACTCTGACAAACACAACGGACTTAAGAGGACTGGGGACAAAATGTTTGAGATTAATCCAGGTGCACGCCGGCGCACGCTGCTGCTCGCTGTCTCGCTGGCTGCGCTTTCCTGCGCGGCGCCAGCACTTGGCCAGCCCGCGGACGAAGCCGGCGCGCCTGAGAAGAAGGTGGAGTCCAAGCGGCCGAAAGTGTCGGATACCAAGCCGACCTCGCCGAATACAACGGTCAATCTTCTCAACCTCATGGTGAAGCGCAAGCTGCTCAGCGAGGATGAGGCGCAGTCGCTGATCAAGCAGGCCGAAGACGAAGCCTATGTGTCGCGGCAGGCCTCCAAGGACGCGACCAGCAAGGCGGATGAAGCGGCGAAGGCGGCGACCGCCGCCGCGGCTGCGGCCAATCCGCCCGGAACCCGGCACGTCACCTACGTGCCGGAGATCGTGAAGCGGCAATTGCGCGAGGACATCAAGAAAGAGGTGATGGCGAAGGCCGAGAAGGAGAACTGGGCCTCGCCCGGCATGTATCCGGAATGGGCGCAGCGCATCCGCTTCTACGGCGACGTGCGCGCCCGCTATCACGGCAGCTTCTTCCCGAACGGCAACGATCCGGGCCTGACCAATTTCAACGCCATCAACACCGGCTCACCCTACGACGTCTCCAACGCCAACCTCGCCAATTACCCGACGTACAACACCTATCAGAACCGCAACCAGGTGCGGCTGCGCGCCCGGCTCGGCATGGATGCCGACCTCACCAACGGCTTCGCGGCGGGCTTGCGGATCGCCACCGGCGAAAGCAACTCGCCGGTCTCGACCAACCAGACCCTGGGCGGCGGCGGCTCGAACTTCTCCAAATATTCGATCTGGCTCGATCGGGCGTTCCTGAAGTACCAGCTGCCGAACCAGGATGTGGTGGCGCAGGTCGGGCGTTTCGACAATCCGTTCTGGTCGCCGACCGATCTGGTCTGGTACCGCGAACTGGGCTTCGACGGCTTCGCCGTGCAGGCCAAGCAGGAAGTGGTGCCTGATATCACGGCGTTCGGCGTGATCGGTGCGTTCCCGATCTTCAACACCGATTTCAATGCCGGTATCACCAACGCGTCGAGCGAGACTGCGAAATTCCCCAGTCACGACAAGTGGATGTTCGGCGCCCAGGGCGGCTTCGCCATGCGGTTCGATCCGGTCAGCGAGTTCCGCTTCGGCGTCGCCTATTACGATTTCGAGAACGTGCAGGGACAGGCGTCCGAGCCTTGCATTATCGTCGCAAGTTCCGATGGCTGCAGCTCAGACCTGTCGCGGCCGCTATTTGCCCAGAAGGGCAACACCTACTGGGCGCTGCGCAACATCGCATCCGGCACCTGGAATAACTTCGGCCAGACGGCGCAATATCAGTATTTCGGGTTGGTGCAGAAATACCGGCCGTTGGTTGCGAGCGCATCGCTCGACCTCGGTGACTTCCATCCGTTCCACATCGTGCTCGATGGCGAGTTCGTCTGGAACTCGGCCTTCAATCGCGCGCTGACGGGTCCCGGCACCGGACTTAAGGATCTGCCCACCATTCCCGGCATCGCCCTCAACAACCGCGCCGGCACCGCGGACGGCTCGTTCGGCCCGTTCAACGGCGGCGACATCGGCTGGATGGCGCGCGTCACGGTCGGCAACAGGGAGATCAAGCACTTCGCCGACTGGAACGTGCATGTCGGCTACAAATACCTGGAGTCGGACGCGACGCTCGATGCCTTCGCCGATTCTGATTTCGGGCTCGGCGGCACCAACCTCAAGGGCTACTTCCTCGGCGGCAATTTCGGCCTCAGCGAGAACGTGTGGGCGTCGATGCGCTGGCTGAGCGCCAACAACATCGCCGGCTCGCCCTATGCCGTCGACGTCCTGCTGGTCGATCTCAACGCAAAGTTCTGATCATGAAGATACGCATCCTCACCTTCCTCACGGCGGCCGTCGCGGTGTGTTCGCACGTCGAGTTCGCCCACGCCGATGCCGAGACCGATCGGCTGCGCGAAGCCCTGCGCAGCGCCACCTTGCAGACCCGGCAACTGGAGGACCAGCGCACGGCGCTGCAGGCCAAGCTGGCGGACGCCGAGCGGGACAAGGCCGCGGCGAAAGCCCAGGTCGACGCCGCCAAGAAGCAGGTCCGCGAGACCGAGAAGCAGCACCGCGAGGCCGTCGACGAGTTCAACAAGCGCCTTGCCGAGCGCGACGAGACGCTGGAGAAATGGAAGTCGGCCTATGAAGAGGCGGCCAATGTCGCCCGCGACAAGGACGCCGCGCGGGCCAAGTTCGAGGGCGAGGCCAACGCCTACAAGGCCTCGACCAAAGGCTGCGTCGCCAAGAACGACCAGATGCTGAAGGCCGGCCGCGAGCTGCTGAAGCAGTACAAGAGCGTCACGATCGGGGACACGATCGTCGCGCATGAGCCGATGCTGGGGCTGCGTCGGGTGGAAATCCAGAACAACATCCAGGACAGCGGCGACAAGATCCTCGACCAGAAGGCAGTACCATGACACGCTCTCCTCTCCGCGGCGCACTCCCGATCCGGTCCCTGCGCGTGTCGCTCCTGGCAACGGCGCTCGCCGGCCTGCCGCTGGCCGCCGCCGCCCAGACGGCACCGCCGCCGGCGCCGCAGCGGCCCGCCCAGGCCGTCGCCAAGCCGAAGCCCGCGGCCCCCGCAGCGGCGGCCGTGACGCAGGGCGCGGCACCGGCCAAGTCCGGTGACGATGTGATCGCCCGGGTCGGCACCACCAACATCTCGGCCGACCAGATCCGGGCCTATGTCGCCGCGCTCGGGCCGCGCGAGCGCGCCGCGTTCGGGCAGGATCCGAATCTGCTCAGCCAGGCGGTGCGGTTGATGCTCGCCAACCGCCTGGTGCTGCAGGAGGTCGCGGCCAAGAAGTGGGACCAACAGGCGGCCATCGCCGAGCAGCTCGACCGGGTGCGCGAGAGCGCGGTCGCCGAACTCTATCTGCAGCAGGTCTCGACCCCGCCGGCCAGCTTCCCGAGCGAGGACGACCTGCAGAAGGTCTATGACGCCAACCGGGCCTCGTTCCTGATGCCGCGGCAGTTCGAGCTGGCGCAGATTTTCGTGCCGCTGGCCAAGGACGCCGACAAGGCGACCGAGGACAAGGCGAAGAAGGCGGTCGAGGAGCTGCAGCGCAAGCTGAAGGCGCCTGGCGCCGACTTCGCCGCGCTCGCCAACGAGACCAACGAGACCAAGAATGGCGGCGAGCTCGGCTGGCTGGCGGAGACCCAGATCCGGCCCGAAATCCGCACCCAGGTCATGGCGCTCGCCAAGAATGCGATCGCCGAGCCGATCAAGCTCGACGACGGCTGGCACATCATCAAGCTCACCGACACCAAGGCCTCCTACACCCGGACCTTGCCGGAGGTGCGCGAAGTGCTGGTCCAGCAGATGCGCAGCGAGCGCGCGGCGATGCTGCGGCGCGCCTACCTCGCCGAACTGTTGAAGCAGAATCCGCCCGTCATCAACGAGCTCGCGCTGTCGGGCCTGATCGGCGGCCCGACCCCGGCGGCAAGGTAACCGCGCGATGGCCGCCGTGCCGCCCATCGCCGAACCGGCGCCGGACTGGATGCTGACCGCCGGCGAGCTTCAGGCGCTGCTCGGGATCTGCGGCTATCGCGGCGCCGTGCTCGCGACCTGGCGGCGGCATGTGCTGCCGGCCGGGTGCCGGGTCTCGCTGCAGTTCGGCGATCAGCTCGCGCGCGATGGCGACGGCCTGACCCGTGTGGGGATCCGCTGCAGCCTGGAGCTCAACGGCCCTGACGCGCGCATCGGCGAGGTGACCTATTGGCAGATCCGCAAGGTGGTGCCGGCCACGGTCGATGGGCATCGCGTCCAGTTCGAACTCGAAACCGATCTGTTGCTCGGCAGCATGATCCGGTTTGACGATGTGCTGACGCAGGGCGCGGAGATGCTGCGCCATCTGCGGCTGTTGATCGCGGATGCGCGGCTGACGCTGGCGCATCTGCCCGTCAACGACCGGCTCGGCGACGACGCCCGTGCGCCGGTGCTGCGGATCGAGGCCCGCTTCGCCGCCGACCTGGCCGCCGGACGCTCGGGTCTTGTGGCGCCCGATCCGCAAGACCCCGGCGGGCCAGCCGCTGCGCCGTTCCGCACCACGACGCGCCATGTCGGCCTCGGCCTCGCCGCCTGCGATTGCCTGACCGACCAGGTGCTGCCCGACCTGGCGCAGGCGGCGCGCGCCCTGATCGCGCAGGAGCGCTCGACCCGCGCCCCTGGGACGGCGCAATGGCCATCCCAGGTGCTGCCCGCAAGCGCCGCCTTTTGATGCCGATGACGCAAGGATTGTCGTCGGAACACTGCAACGTCTGCACCACACGCCGGCAGCATTCCGCTGCTATTTGACGATCCGCTCACCCACAAGCCTGTCACGGAGTCTTCCATGTCCGACGCCACGATCACCAAACTGACGCTCGACAGCCTGCGCGACCTGTTTCAGCTCGCCGGCTATCGCGTCGAGACCCTGACCGATCCGGTCGCCAACATCTCCTATCTGCGCTCCGGGACCAACGGGCTCGCGTTCGACGTCCGTCCCGGAAACCGGATCGCCGGCGACGAGCAGAGCTTCATCGATGTCGCCCTCATTGCCGTGCTGCAGGTGCAGGGCGAACTGCCTCTCGACCTGGTCAACCGCTGGAACGCAACCCGCCGGTTCGCGCGCCTGCAGTTGAGCCCGCCGTTCCTCGCTCTGTCGCTCGATTTCTCGGTGGCGGGCGGCGTGACGCAGAACAATCTGCGGGCGCAGATCGAAATCTGGGATCACCTGGTGCAGCAGCTCGTGGCCTATCTGCGCGAAGAACTGGCCAGTCTGGCAAAGGCCAAGGCGCCGAATGCGCCCGCTGCCAGCACAGCCTTGCCGACGCCGGCGGCGGATCGCGATCGCGTCGCCGAGACCGATCTGCCGCACACGGTCCAGTAGGCCGCGCCGCACGCGGATGAAGGCCGCTATCCATACCGGCGGAAGCCGCATCTTGTGGCGACGACGGGGCGCGCGGGCGCTCGGCGTCGCGCTCGGCGCGCTTGCCGTATTGCTCGGGGCCAAGCCAATCTCGGCGAAGGCCGCAACCGACGTGGATGGCAGGTTGAACGCCGCCCAGGCGCCGGCGGCCTGGCAGGACTTCGCCAAGCGCCTGCAGCTTCGATTGCAGGAGCGGCTGGCGTCGGACTCTACGCCGGCGCTCCGCTTCCATGACGCGGTCGCAAGGCGCGCCTCTGATGTCGGGGCGGCGCCTCCGTCGATTGTCGTTCGTGTATGGGTGATGCCCGACGGCAAAGTGCAGCGCATCGAGTTGGAAGGCCTCGACAATGACGCCTCGCATGATCTGTCCGCGCTTCTGATCGGGGATGGCGTGGGCAGCACGCCGCTCGATATGCCGCAGCCGCTGCGCATGCGGCTCTCGTTGCGTCCGAACACACGCGTGGAGGATTGAACGTGCCGGCACCGGCATCGCAGCGATCGCGCGGCTTGGTGGTGGCAATGGCGGCACTATCCGCCGCGTTCATGACGGCTGCCGGCCGGGCGGAGCCAGCCGCGAAAGACGCGAGTTTCGCCATCCGTTACGCCGCGATCGAGGTGCCTGCGGACACCGCGCCCGCGCCGAGCCCGCCCTTCGCCGGACCGCTGGCTGGTCCTTCAGCTCCGGCCAAGCCGCAATCGCCGATGAGCCGCAGCGACGCGCTGGCCTACTATCGGGCGCTGATCGAGAAGGAGGCGGGGCGGCAGGGACTGGCGCCGGCCATTGCCGAGGCGGTGATGGCGGTGGAGAGCGGTTACAACCCCGGCGCAATCGGCGGTGTCGGCGAAATCGGGTTGATGCAGATCCTGCGGTCGACGGCGCGCATGTTAGGCTTCACGGGAAGCAATGCCGAACTCGCGATGCCCGAAAACAACATCCGTTACGGGCTGACTTACCTTGCGCAGGCGTGGCGCCTTGCCGGCGGCGACCTTTGCACCGCGACGATGAAATATCGCGCAGGCCACGGCGAAACGCGCTTCTCCCACCTCTCGGTCAACTACTGCCTCGCGGTCCGCTCCAAGCTCTTTGCGCGCGGATTTCCCGTCACCGGCAGCGTCCCGGTGGCAACCTTCGGCAAGCCGGCGGGGCTGGGCGGCGGCTGCGGTCAAAAATGTCTTCGGGCAGCCGGCATCGGCCGCGTCGATCTCGCAGGGCTCAACACCAGGCTCAACACACTCGTGATGCAGGTGCGCGGCGCGAGGTGAAGGGTGCTGGGCTCGGATGGCGATGGAGCGACAGCGCTATGAGCCGTCCCATCGGCCGCGGTGAAAAGCCGGTTTCCGATCAGGCTGTTGGTGGATTGCCTAGTCTGGCTGGGGAACCTGGATGAAATTCGGATTATCCTAAGTTTTTGAGCTCCAATAACTTTTTGTTTTTGTTGCCTAAAGGGGGACAATATGACACGACGGGATGTTACGACTCGCACCCCGTGAAATTCCCCACCATGAGCATTTCCACCAACGTTGTCCGCCGTCTTGGAAGTCAAAATTATTACGTCCGGTTGGCCGTCCCGCGCGATCTCCAGGTCCGCATGGGCAAGCCGGGGAAGCCCCGCAAGGAGCTATGGAAGAGCTTAAACACGTCGGATGCACGTGAGGCACGGCGGCTCTCCAGGCCCATCCTGGATGACTGGGAGCGCACCTTTGAGGAGCTGCGCCGGCCCAAGCAACTGACCGAGGCGGAATTACAGGACGCGATCTGGCGTCGATATCTAGAGCTGATCACGACCGATGAGAAGTTCCGGCAGTCGCTGCCGACCAATGACGACCTGGACGCGATCTGGAAATACCTGGAGGATGAATTCGGCGAGCAGAGCATATCGGCCTATCGGATCTATGAAGAGCTGCGGGACCGGTTCGATAGCAATCAACGTCAACGTGCCGCTCGGCTTGCCCGGATCAGGGCCGAAGCAGCGCGGGGCGAGACCAAGCTGATTGCGGACGTGGTTGAAGAGGTGATCGAGGCCCGCCGGCTGGGCATTGATCCGGGGACGCCGGAATTCCGGAAGCTCGCCCATGGGCTCCAGCGCGCCGAGCTGGAGGGACTGGCGCGCACGGTTGAGCGCGACCAGGGCGACTTCTCCGGCGCGCCCAAAGATAAGATGGTGCAACAGCCCACCGTGTTCGATCCGCCCGGTGCCGTCCGAAAAGCGGTTGGAATTGAAAGTGGCGTAGTCTCCGGGGTGATCAACCTCGAATCACCCGGCGTTGACGCGCCGGGCTGGAGACCACGCCATGACAAGCGTTACCACGAAGGCTTT
>NZ_JBVAPG010000243.1:0-8533 GCF_055413685.1 Bradyrhizobium sp. LeoA1Lang
CTCGAAACTGAAGCGTTTCAGGCGCGTTGCTACGCGCTACGAAAAAACCGCACGAAATTACTTCGCTGTCGTCGCTATCGCCGCAACTCTGCTCTGGCTAAGATAACTGTCCACGCGACCTAGAGCTCGAAATCACGGAGGCGGTCCTGATCGCGGACGATGATGCCGCGCTGGTCGCGCTCAACCAGCTCCGCGCGCTCGGCGTTCACATCGCGCTGGATGATTTCGGAACCGGCTATTCTTCGCTGCAATATCTGCAGCGCTTCCCGTTCGACAAGATCAAGATCGACCGCAGCTTCGTCAAGGAAGTCACCCGCAATAGCTCGTCGGCGTCGATCATCCGCGCGGTGGTGAGCATCGCGGCCGACCGCGATATGATCACGACGGCGGAAGGGGTCGAAACCGAGCAGCAGCGCGACACAGTGCACATGCTGGGCTGCACCCAGATGCAGGGTTATCTGTTCAGCGCGGCGCGCACGGCGCGGGAGATCCGCGCGATGCTGGCATCCGAAACGGCTGAAGTGGAGGACGCCGCCTGATCGGCGACGTTTCAGCATTCGTGCCGATCCTCGCCGTAGCCTGTGATGAGCCGCAGCAGCCGTTCGATAGCAGCGCCGATCGCAAGGCCGGCAACGACATCGCTCAGCCAGTGCGCGAGCAGGACGACGCGTGTTAGCACAAGGCCTCCACCGATTGCCCAGACGACATTCCGCTTTGCCGGCGGAAGCACGGTTGCGGCTGAGGCGATTGCGCCGACGTGAATCGCGTGGCCTGACGGAAAGGCGTCCTCAGGCTTGCCGGAGAACGGGACGCCATGCAGGTGACCTCGGGCTGTCCGTCGATCGGGCCGCTCCTGGTCGAATACCGTTTTCAGCACGTGGGGCAGGACGGCCGTCACGATCGTGGTCAGGAGGACGTGGCTGCTGCTGCGACGCTGCTTTGCGTCCTTGTTGCGCGAATAAAGCCACCAGCCCAGCGCAAGCGCGCAGATGACGTGCTCGTCCGCGCCCCACGTCAGCACCTCGGCAGCGCGCTCGGTTGTCGGCGTCGTGTATTCCGACACGGTGTCGGCGATTGCCTTGTCAGCGCGGGTTGGCTGCACCCGAAAAAGCGCCATCAGAGTCTCCCTTCGAGACTATAAACCTCTGACAGCCGTGATGGTTTCGCGAGCGCACCCCCTCGTAGGAACCAAAATTCCGGCCACGGGTTTGCCGCTCACAACCCTTACGAGAGGCAAGGACCATGAAGAGATCGATCGTGGTGGCGGCAGTTGCCGTCGCCTTTATTTCCACCTCGGCAGCCGCGCAATCGGTCGGCGAGAAGACCGGCGTCAATTCGGTATTGGGCGTCGCTCCCTCGACGGCCGATTTCGTCAAGGAAGCGGCGACCAGCGACATGCTGGAGATCGAGGCAGGCAAGCTCGCCGAGCAGAAGGGCAATGCGGAGGAGAAGAAATTCGCGTCCCAGATGATCGCCGATCACACCAAGACCAGCAGCGAGCTGAAGGGCCTGGTCACGAGCAGCGAGGGCGTGCAGATTCCATCGGGCCTGGATTCGTCTTCGCAAAGCAAGCTCGACAAGCTGCGCGACACCAAACCGGAGAACTTTGCAAGTCAATATAACCCGATGCAGGTGAGCGCGCACAAGGATGCGGTATCGCTGTTTGAACGCTACGCCAAGAGCGGCGACAATCCGAAGCTGAAGGATTGGGCCGGCAAGACGCTGCCGACGCTGCAGCACCATCTCGAGATGGCGCAGGCGCTGGACAAAAATCGCAAGTGACCCCGCGGCGTCAAGGCTTGCGGTGATTGCGCGTCCATCGCACGATCAGCGGCAGAGCGTACCAGAATCCGATTAGCACGAGAAAACTCGCCGCCGCGTAAGTGGCGGCGAGTTCGCGGTTGGTGATCCTGCCGAGCACGACATAGCTCTCTGCGGCGATGCCGGCAGCCAGAAATAGCGGCGCCACTGTCACCAGCGCGGAGGCAATGCGCAGAAAGCTCGCAGAATCCGCGCCCCCATAGGAAAGCCGGTGCAAGGAAGCCGGCGTCATCAGGAGGATGACATTCATGGCGACAAGGCCGAGCGCGACGGCATGCACGATTTTTGCCGTTTGCGGCATTCCTTCAAATCCGCTGGTGAGCATGGCGATGAATTGAAAGCCGAACAGGGCTTGCGCGCCGGGGATGATGACGCGCGCTTCGGTCAGCAACTGGTCGACCTTTGTCGCGAGCGGGGTTGTTCCTCCTGAATCGGGCATTAGGGGTCTCTGCCGGTGAAACAGCTCCAATCCGAACCATGCAAAGCTTGATGCGAGTACCAGCGCTAGTCCGCTTGTGAATCCCGCAAGCCAGCCGAAATGTCCCTCGATCACCACATAGGTGGCAACTCCGAGGCTCAAGGAGAAGGGAACCAAGCCAGCGGTCGCATAGAGCGACGTCGCGCGGACCAGGCGCTTCGACGAAGAACCTTGCTCGACCAACCGGTGTTCCATTGAGGGGACGATCAGGAGCCCCAGCGAAAGCGTCTGCAGCGCAAGTCCGACGGCGCAGAGCATTTTCGACGCGGAGGAGAGCGCCGGAAACCCGGTCTGGAAGAAGGCCTGGAATTGAAAGCCGAGCAGGACCTGGATGCCCAGGACGAGCAGACGGGTTTCGTCGAGCGCCGTCTTGACCTTGCGATCCAGCTTCTCGGACACAGTGGCCGCACTCCCTTCTCGCCGCGCCGGAACCGTCGCCGATGTCATGTTGTTAACGCGACATGTCATCTAACGTTCATGCAGGGCGAGGTGCGACATGACGGCGCCGGACGTCCGCCAGGGGATGCCGCCGGTCAAATTGCCGCGCGAGGAGTTCGCGCGACGCTATCGCAGCCGTTTCGTCGATCCCGCTTTCGGGCCGCTGCAGCGGGAGATCGACGCCATCATCGACGCGGCGTGGGATGCCTACAGTCATTCGCGCAAGTCGCCGCTGACGCGCAAAGCGGGGCCGGGCTTCGCCGATCCGGAATACGAACTTGCGGTGGATTGGCTTGCTGCGCGCGAGGCGATCCTGGCGGCGCAGCGGCGCCACGACGAGGCGGCGGAGAGACCGCGCATCCTGATCATCAACGGCTCCTCGCGCAGCGAGCATACCTGTCCCGGTGAAATGTCCAAGAGCTGGCGATTGGTCAAGCTCGCCGAGCCTGTGTTCGTCGAGATGGGACTTGCCGTCGACATTCTCGATCTCTCGCGGCTGGCGTCCGAGTACGGCAAGCAAATCCATCCCTGCAAGTCCTGCGTCTCGACTTCGCCGGCGCTCTGTCACTGGCCCTGCAGTTGCTACCCGAACTACGCGCTTGGCCAGACCGACGACTGGATGAATGAGATCTATCCACTATGGGTGGCGGCGCATGGCATCCTGATCGTGTCGCCGGTGAATTGGTATCAGGCACCGACGGGGCTCAAGGCGATGATCGACCGGATGGTCTGCGCCGATGGCTGCAATCCCGATCCGACCTCGACCCATGGCAAACACGCCGATAAAGCCAAGGCACTCGAGTTGAAGGGCTGGCCTTATCTGCGCCATCTCGCCGGCCGCTACTTCGGACTCGTCGTGCACGGCGATTCCGCTGGCGCGGAAACGATGCGACGGTCGCTATCGGATTGGCTGACGGATATGAGGCTGATCTCGATCGGCCGAACCGGCGAGCTCGACGGTTATATCGGCTACATGGGGCCTTACGCGACCTCACATCAAGCGCTCGATAAGGATAGCGCGTTTCAGGAAGAGACCTTGAATGTTGCGCGCGCGCTCGGCAACGCCGTGAAGCTTGCGCGTGAGGGCAAGTTGCAGGATCCGGCGGCGGGGCTCGTCGAGCCGAATCCGAAATAGCGTCCGCGCCGGTTCCCGGGGAGGCCGGATCAATTCGCCGTTGCGCAGGAACGATGTTCGGCATTGTCGATTGGTCGGCATCTCCCATGCACGGCGACGGAGTTTCCCATGGACTTGAAAGGCAAGAAGATCGCAATTCTCGCAACTCACGGGTTCGAGCAGTCGGAACTGGAAGTACCGCGCGATCGGCTCAAGAAGGCTGGCGCCGCCGTCGACGTGGTTTCGCTGGCCGCGGGCGAGATCAAGGGCTGGGACATGAAGGATTGGGGCCGGCCGGTGAAGGTCGACAAGACGCTCGACCAGGTCTCCGCGTCCGACTACGACGCGATCGTACTGCCGGGCGGACAGATCAATCCTGACCTGCTGCGGATCGAGCCGAAGGCGCTGAAGTTCATCAAGGATATATTCGACGCCAAGAAGGTCGTCGCGGCGGTCTGCCACGCGCCCTGGCTTCTGATCGAAACCGGCATCGCCAAGGGGCGGCGGATGACCTCGTACAAGTCGATCAAGACCGACGTGATGAATGCCGGCGCCAAGTGGGAAGATTCCCAGGTGGTGACCGACCAGGGCGTGATCACGTCCCGCAATCCCGGCGATCTCGAGGCCTTCAGTGCCAAGATCATCGAGGAGGTGAAGGAAGGCCGCCACACCCAGCGCAGCGCAGCCTGACGAAGCGAGCCAGCCGATGCGAAGCCAATTGGTCTCAGACGAGCCGGGTGCGCAGGTCCATGTCGTCATCCTCGACACCGGCGAGGAAGCGTTCGCGGCGCTGACGAAGTTCGCCAACGAGGCGAGGATTTCCGCGGCGGCGTTGACCGCGATCGGTGCGCTCGAGCGGGCGACCGTCGGCTGGTTCGATTTCGGCTCGAAATCCTACCGGAAGATCGAGGTCAACGAGCAATGCGAGGTGCTGAGCGCGATCGGCGACGTCGCGATCGGCGATGACGGCAAGGCCAGCCTGCACGTCCACATCGTGCTCGGGCTGTCGGATGGCTCCACGCGCGGCGGCCATCTGCTCGCGGGCGCGGTGCGGCCGACGCTTGAGGTCGTGCTGACGGAAACGCCGGCAAAGCTGCGCAGGAAGAAGAGGGCTGATCTCGGCATCGCCCTCATCGATATCGCGGCCAAATAGAAGGAGACGCGCTCAGATTGATCCGCGATCTGCGATCGCTTTCCGTAAGATGCGCGACAGCGACTCGACCGAGTAGGGTTTCTGGATCAGCTCGAATCCGCGATGCGCGTTTTCGGCGAGCACGTTGCTGTATCCGCTGGTCAGGACCACGGGCAGCCCGGGATAGCGGTCGCGGATCACGCTGGCGAGCTCCACGCCGTTCATGCCGGGCATGATGACGTCGGAGAATACGAGGTCGGCGGAAAACTCGTCTTCGGACAACAGGGCAAGCGCCGCATTGGCATTCGCCACGCGTTTGACCGAGTATCCGAGATCTTCGAGCAACTCGGTGGAGAACTGCCCGACCTCGTCATTGTCCTCCACGACGAGGACGCGATAGCCGCGGCCCGTGGTTGCCGGCTCGCTGGCGATGGCTGCGGCGGATGCCGCATCGGCCGGTCGTGCTGCCTGCGGCAGATAGATCGTGAAGGCCGCGCCTCGTCCGAGCGTGCTGACGACATCGATGTCGCCGTCGGACTGCTTGGCAAAGCCAAATGCCTGGCTCAGGCCAAGCCCGGTTCCCTTGCCGACTTCCTTGGTGGTGAAGAACGGCTCGAAGATCGATTGCAGATGATCGGGCGCGATGCCGGTGCCGGTGTCGGCCATGGTGATCGCGACAAAATCGCCGCAGCGCGCCGGCTGGGCGCGCAGGGCAGGGATGC
The DNA here is from genome assembly GCF_055413685.1 of Bradyrhizobium sp. LeoA1Lang. Classification (NCBI taxonomy): domain Bacteria; kingdom Pseudomonadati; phylum Pseudomonadota; class Alphaproteobacteria; order Hyphomicrobiales; family Nitrobacteraceae; genus Bradyrhizobium; species Bradyrhizobium sp. LeoA1Lang. The sequence continues at coordinate 5,706 of NZ_JBVAPG010000243.1, forward strand.
CCCGCACCTTCCGCACCGTAATCGCGAGGCGGCCTTCGCCGTCCATGGCGTCGCGGCCGTTCACCGCGAGATTGATCAGCGCGGTCTCGAATTGGGCGATGTCGGCGATCGCAAAGCAATCGGGGGCGTCGATCTCGACGTCGATCTGGATGCGCGCGCCGACCAGCGGCCGGATAAGCTGGGTCACGCCCTCGACCTGCGCGCCGACATTGAAGACTTGCGGCTTCAGCGGCTGGCGGCGGGCGAACGCCAATAGCTGCGCGGTCAGCTTGGAGGCGCGCTCCACCGTCTCGGAGATCGCGTCGATGTAGCGATGCCGGCGCTCTTCGGGCAGGTCGCGGCGGCGCATGAAGTCGGTCGCGGAGCGGATGATGGTCAGCAGATTGTTGAAGTCGTGGGCCACGCCGCCGGTGAGCTGGCCGACGGCTTCCATCTTCTGCGATTGCCGCAGCACCTCTTCGCCCTGGCGGCGTTCGGTGATGTCGACGGCTTCGGCCACGGCGCCGATCACGGTGCCGTGCTGGTCGCGGAGCGGCCGCATCGCGAAATCGAAATAGCGTTCGCCGACCGGAAGCCGCAGCATCATCTCGGCCTTGACGTCGTCGCCCTTCATGACCGCCACGAAGGCGTTGCGAACCAGCTTGGGCAAGTCGTCGGTCGCGGCGAACCAGGGCGTTTCCCAGAACGGCTTGCCGATGGCATCGCGGGCCTCGGCGCGGATGCCGGTCAGTGCCGTCCGGTTGGCATCGAGCACGTCGCCGTGCTGATTGAGCAGCACCTGATACTGGTGACTGGTCTCGAAGATCGCGCGCATTTGCGCTTCGCTGGCCTCGAGCTGCGCGGTGCGCTCGGAAATACGCAATTCGAGCGTCTCGTTCAGCCGGCGCAGCTCGATCTCGGCCTGCTTGGCCGCGGTGATGTCGTGGGCGACCCCGATGAAGCCGATATGGTTGCCGGTCGGATCCCAGCGCGGTTGCGACTCCGACCTGAGCCAGCGCCATTCACCGTCGGCGCGCAGATAGCGCGCCTCCAGCACGAAAGGCTTGAGCGAGGCTTCGCCCGCGATCGATTCCTGCACGATGCGCGACACGTCGTCGGGGTGCAGTCGCTTGCGCCAGTCGAACTTGATGGCTTCTTCGAAGGGAAGGCCGAGGAAATCGATATAGGCCCGGTTGGCGAAGGAGCGGGTGCGGTCGAGTTTGGTCACCCAGATCGGAACCGGCGCGCTGTCGGCGATCAGGCGGAAGCGCTCCTCGCTTTCGCGCAGCTTTTCCTGCGCGAGCATGCGTTCGGTGATGTCGATATGGGCGCCGACCAGACGGAGTGCGCGGCCGTCGCGGTCGCGCTCGATTTCCCCGATGACGGCGATCCACCGGGTCTCGCCGTCGCTCGGACGGAGGATCCGGTATTCCGCCACGTAATCTTCGCTCGTCCCGGCCAGGGCATCGAAGAAATGCCTGATCGCGCGCTCACGATCCTCGGGGTGGATGCGGTCGACCCAATCCTCGTGGGTCTCGTTCACCGCATCCCACCCCAGCCCATGGACGATCAGGTATTCCGGCGAGCGGCGGTTGCGGACGCCCTCGCGGAAATCGACCTCGACGCCGCCGACGCGGCCGATACGCTGGATCCGGGCAAGCTCCGCCTCGCGCTCCTGTAACGCGCGATGGGCGCGGTCGCGTTCGCGCGCAATTTCTTCCAGATGCTGGCGCAGCCGTTCAGCGGCGACCGTCTCGGGAAGGACGTTCATAGGGTCTGGCGACATCGGGGCGGGCGACCTCTTTCCGTAGTCTCACACAACGGAAGAGGGCTTGCCAGCGTCATTTGGCCTTGGTGCCGGGCCGGCAGTTGTAGGCCCTGCGGAACCCCGCGGCCTGCGCGTCATCTTCCGAGCAGAACCAGCGGTCCGGCTTGGTTAATCCAGGGTAACTGCGGCACGCCTGCAAATGATAGATGCCGATATCGCCGGTGACGCGGGCGCGCACGGCGAACTTGCCCTTGATGTTGCAGCTTGCAGGCATCGGGAGATCTTCAGGGAAGAGCACGTCGCGGATCGCGCGATCGCGATCGGCGGGGCATGATGCGCCCAGCAGCGCGCCTTCCTGCTTGCCGCGCCGGAACTCCTGCGGGGCAACGAAGCAGCCTTTCCACATGCCCTGGCGGTCTTCCCTGGCGCGCGCCTCCTCAGGCTTGAAGCGGCCGGTGGCGGATGCCTCGACATTCAGGGCAAAGCCCCGCTGGACCATCACCTCGCTGAGGCTGGTCGGGTCGCCTTCGATCTTGCACACGCCGAGATGTCGTTTCTCGTAGGTCGGGTCGGGGCCGAGATCGTCGCAGCGGACCTGACGGTCGCCGATCAGCTTCCTCAACTGGTCACGGGCCTCGATGCCGCAGGTCCAGCTCTCGGCATGCTCGTCGATGCACAATTGGTCGATCGGCGGCACGTCGATGCCATCGAGCCGGTAGGTCACGTTGCCGAGCTGAAGCGTGCTGCCGTCCCTGACGGTAGCGTTGGCGGCGAAGCCTTGGCTCGCTGGAAGGGCTATCAGGATCAGCCCTGCGATCAATGTGCGTAATGGCATGGTCTGCATCGATGGGATGGCGTGCGGGGGAAAGGGTTCTAGATCATGATCCGATGGGACGGAATCGGATCATGATCTCATCTTTCTTGTTTGAGCATGATCTTTTCGGAAAACCGGTTTCCACTTTTCCGGATCATGCTCTAGGCTGTGTGGACTCTTGGGATTCTCAAATCAGACGGAACGTGATTCAAGGCTTTCTTTTAGGAGGAAGCCTTGGGGGTTCTGGATCGGCTCGTTCTGAACGAC
>NZ_JBVAPG010000244.1:0-8461 GCF_055413685.1 Bradyrhizobium sp. LeoA1Lang
GAGTCACCTTCCTGCCTGGCATCAAGCATGGCATTTGCCATCGTTACACCTCCACCGATCCGCTCATGCCAGGCTGTATCGCGCGCAAGCCGAAGGATGGCTAGGTGGGGGCCTCATGCCGGTTACGGTAGTGCGAGACGTCGAAGGTTGCGAATATGTCGGTCTCTCGCTGCAGCCATTCCCACCCGATCAGCGCAGCAGATTCGCAAGTGCAATATCGCACGGTGCGATTGAGAGGTTGCGAATGGCCAAGAAAAAGACCGTCCAGCAAGACGCGGCCCGGCAGGGGGGCCGATCAATTTATCGTCAGGCTGCCCCCTGGCATGCGCGATACACTCTCCGAGCTTGCCGGAGAGCACGGTCGCTCCATGAATGCGGAGGTTGTGGACGCACTAGCCAGATACATTCGATTTGCGACGACCAAGGACGAAGATTTAACGCTCAGTGAGGAGGGCTTGGTCCAAATATCAAAACGGCTCCAGGCCGGCGTGCATCATCTGGAGGGGATGCTGTTCGATGTTCGAGACGTTGGTCTCGACGCCTTCATATCCGATCAGCGCAGCCAAGGTTTAAGCCTGACGCGGACGGAAGCGATCCGCAAGATCCTGCGCGCCTACCTTGATGAGCGCGGATATGGTTCTGAAAGCAAGAAAAGCCCGCCGGCGTGAACCGACATTAGGACGTGGGCTCATTAAGACGCAGCCATAGCCTGATTGACGCGAGTTGAACGAAGGCAAGGTAGTTGGCGGCAAGCCTGTCGTAGCGCGTCGCCACGCGACGAAATTGTTTGATCCTGTTGAAGAACCGTTCGACCCGGCTGCGAGCGCAGTAGAGATAAGGGCTGAAGCAGATTGGATCGTTGCGGTTGCTTTTCGGCGGGATGTTGGCCCACGCACCCTTCTTCATGGCAAGCTCCCTGATCCAGTCGGCGTCATAGCCGCGGTCGGCAAGCAGCATTGACCCGGATTTCGGACGAGACAGCAGTTTTCCGGCAAGTCGAACGTCATGGGCCTCACCGGGGCTCAGCGCCAGCCGGACCGGCAGACCATTGCTATCGACCACCGCATGAATTTTGCTCGTCAAGCCGCCGCGGGACCTTCCCATCGATTGGCGCCGGTTTCGTGCGATACAGGCTCCATGCTGATGCACGCGCACAATGGAGGTGTCGATCATCTGGCGGCATCATGGGCAGCGGCAAGCGCGTCTATGATGCGGCCCCAGACACCAGCCCGCCGCCAGCGGACGAGACGGTTATAGCAGGTCGTGTAAGGGCCAAAATGATCCGGCAAATCGCGCCAAGGTGCCCCAGATCGCAGACCCCAGAAAATGCCGTTGAGGACACGTGGGTCGTTTACCCGAGGAACACCACGCGGCTTGTTCGGCAGCATGGGCTTGATGGCAACCCATTCATAATCAGCGAGTTCGTAGCGCATGATTCGAGCCCCCAGTTTGGGAGTTTGAATCACAGAGGTCTGGCCAATCGCAACGCTTCTGGCTCGGCCCCGGTTCGGCGCTTACGGGCAGAAGCGGACATCAACCTGCCGACAATCCCCGATGAAACCGTCGAAAATGACCCAAAGGCGACGTGGCAAGTTGCCACTGCAATCAGGCGAAATCATAGATGTCCGGAGTACCTCGATGTAGAGGATAGCATTTTCGCATCGGTATCGCCTGCAGGATCAGGAAGGTTCTGCTTGTTCCATCAGTCCAGCGAGGCTGCGTCTTGGGCGGCCTCTGCCTTCACGGCGCTCTTCAGCGAACGGATCCATTCCGTGTCGCCCACCGATTGAGAGAGAAGCCGCGCTCCGATCATGGCCGCGAACAGAACCTTGGCTTCCTGATCGGACGACGCGCCGTTCGTACCGCGCGACTTCGCCAAGTGATCGAGAAACTGTGCGTACAGAGCCTCCGTCCCGTCCCTGTAGGACTCGCGCGAGGACTCGTCGGCGGCCTCGGCCGTCACGTGAGGAGCGAAGGCGATCATCGGACAAGCCTGATCGGCCCCTTTCTTCGTCAGATAGTAGTCGACGATGGCGGCCGACCGGACGCCCGGATCGTCGTACTTGCGTTCGCAGACCTGCCGCCAGGCGGCGGATGACTGCTCGAAGGTCAGGGAGAAGACTTGCTCGACGAGGGCGTCCTTGGACTTGAAGTGCTTGTAGAAGCCGCCAACCGTCATGTCAGCGGCGTTCATGACCTCGGCCACCGAAACGCTGTCCACACCGAACTCGCGGAAGAGGCGGGACGCGCACTTCAGGATCTTCTGCCGATTCTTCTGCGCCTGCTCCTGCGATGAGCGACCCATGTCCGTTGTTCCTTTCCGAACTCGATCGAGATCCGCGACTTTACGCCGGCCTCGGTCGTAAGAAACCGCCGTCCCGCAAGCAATCGTGACTGGCTAGAATAGATTATATATATTATCTATTTTTTTGAAAGTCTCCAAAGCCACGTTTTCGCGAAGGAACTCGACATGGCGACCACCTACGACCCCAAGATCACGGCGCTTCTCTGCATCGATTTCTACAACGATTTCCTCCATCCAGACGGCAAGCTTTGGCCTTCGGTCAAGGACGTCGCCGAGCAGGTGAACCTGCTCGACAATCTCCGTGCGATCGTCGTCGCCGCGCGGGAGGCCGGGATCAAGATCATCCATGTACCGCATCACCGCATGGAGCCCGACACCTACAAGGACTGGAAGTATCCGTCGCCCTATCAGTTGCAGGCGGCGAAGAACATGATCTTCGCCCGCGGTCAGTGGGGCGGCGAATTCCACGATGATTTCAAGCTCCGGCCGGGCGATCTCTGCTGCACGGAGCATTGGGCTTCGAGCGGCTTCCCCAATACCGACCTCGATCAACTGCTGAAGCGGCACGGCAAGGAAAAGATCATCTGCGTGGGTCTGCTCGCCAATACCTGCCTGGAGGCCACCGCCCGCATCGGCATGGAGCTTGGTTATCACGTCACCTACGTGCGCGATGCCACCGCTGCCCGCTCGCCCGAGGCGATGCATGCGGCGGTCAACATCGACGCGCCGACCTATGCCCATGAGATCGTGACGACCGCCGAACTGATCGCGGCGATCAAGGCTTCCCCGGCGGCGGCCGCGGCGTGAGAGGAAGCGACGTGACTGCCGATATCGAGACTGCGGTCCACTATCGGTACGTGGAGCCGCTGCCAACCGAAGGAGGTTTTTGAGATGCCCGTAGCCAAGATTCATGTGAGTATCCTGCAGTTCATCGGTAATCTTTTTTGAACCCAACGGAGGCGGCGATGGCGTGTCAGGACCCGGTACGACGCTCGCTGCTGCTGACGGCTCTGGCCGCAGGGGCATATCTGGCTGCCAAGCCAGCCGTGGCGGAGGAGGAGGATCAGCCAGGCAGCGATGAGCGACCGCAAAAAGGCGACTTTCTCGTTCACTCCGAAGGGGAACATGCCGGCGAAATCATCAAACTGGGTGATCTGGAGCTTGGTGGGCCGCCCGTGCACGCTTGGCCGAAGGACCCGAAATCCTCGGTGATCCGCAAGGGATCGCGGCTCAATGAGATTGTCGTCCTAAGACTTGATCCGGGCGAACTCGACGAAGAGTCCCGATCGCGATCGGCCAATGGCGTCGTCGCTTATTCGCTGATTTGCACTCACGCCGGATGCCCCGTCTCCGAGTGGGTAAAGGCATCGGAAAGCGACAAAAACGTTCTAAAATGTCCCTGTCACAACTCCGAATTTAATCCCCGAGAAAGTGCGCAGGTCGTATTCGGACCGGCGCCCCGCCGTCTTGCGGCACTTCCACTCGCAATCGCTGACGACTCGCTCACGGTGGCCGCAGGGTTCATCGGAAAAGTAGGCGGCCAGCCCGGAGGGTGACGGTCGCACGGTTAAGGACGCGATGTTGACCTAGTCTCCAGCAGTCGGCCCGCTTAGCGCCGCTCTTTGACCTGACCGCTGCTGTCGACAACGAGCGATACGTCCTTGCCGTCCTTCACCGCCTTGACCGAAATGCCTTCAGCCGTGGATTTGATGTCACGGACTTGGGTGTAGCCGTCCGATTGAAGCTTAGCCAAGAGTTCCTGCTGGGTCAGGGCATGAGCCGGCGCGACCAGGCTGACCATTAGGCAGCAGAGGATCGCTTGGGAGATTGTACGTACTGACATCATCTGCACTCCTCCTGTTATCTGACGTGGGCGCTCTCGAAGAACCGCAGTGGAACGCCGAACGTCAGTCCGGCGCGTACTTCGTTGACCGGATGGTGATTGGTCAGCGCGTGGCGATAGGCGACGTCGAAAGAGAGCTTGTCGCTCACCTGCCAGATCAAGCCTAGGAGCCCGGAAAAGGTTTCCTCCTGGCCGAATTCCTTTTCGTAGAAAAATTCCGAGACCGGCCGCACCGTCCATTTCGACGGCCCCTCGATGATCGTGCCGAGGAAGACATCGGCATGATGGTCCCGCGTCAGCAGCGTTTCCGCGTTGAGGTGGATCGTTCCCCAGTCCCAGCGCTGCGAGACGATGGTTGCCCAGCTTGCGCCAACGCCGCTGCCCCCCGTGCTGTCCGGCAACAGCACACCAAATTCGGTCGCGATGCTCGGTCCGCTCTTATCCTGCAGGCTGCCCGGTACCACGACATGCTTGAGGAACGCACCTGCTGCGATCAGGTTCGTCGGCCCCGAGGGCGACAGCGGCGTCTCGCCCTGTCCCTCGAACACCGCCTCCCATCCCTCGCTCAATCCGAAATTCAGGACCGTCCATGGCGCGACCAGCGTCGGGATGGCCCCGTCGCGTCGGACGCCGGCCGGCTGCAACTCGACTTCGAGTTCTCCAGGGGCGGCCACGGCGGCATCGGTGCCGTCGAACGGCCGGTAGGCGAAGGCCATCTCCGGCCAAGCGACACTCAGGATCAGCAACGATACGATAGATCGGACCAGCGGGGCACGTGGAAGCATGGCTGCACCTCCATCGGCTTGGCTTAAGGTATCGGGCGATAGACCCAGATCGCAGCGCCGTCACCGCCCCTTGCCGGAACCGCAAGCAGGAGGCGATCGAGTTCAGGCACAAACAGCGAGGTCCGCGCGCCTGGCGCGGTGGCGAGGCGCGCAATCGAGCGATACGACGCGCCCTCCGCCGCGAGCACGTCCAGATATCCTTCGCCGCAACTGACGTAGATACGTTCCCGTTTCTCGTCGACGAACAGATCGTCAATGTCGCCGCAGGTTGGGATGGCCGCTTTCAGTTGCCCATCGACCATTCCGAACACACCGATCTCGGCCGGGCGGCGAAATGCCACCAGAACCTGCTGGCGGCCGTGATCCAGCGCCATGGCGAAGTTGGCGCTGCGGCCTGACGTCGGCCAGGAAGCAAGCTGCTTTCCAGACCCGCGATCGATGACGTCGATCTCGTTCTTGTTCGGAACATTGACGAAGATCCGGTCCGAATTCCGGTCGAGTTGGAAGCTTTCGGGGTGCGCGCCCAAGGCCGCGCTTGCGACCTTGGCGTGGGTGGTGGTGTCGAGCGCAGTCACAAACCCATCGCCATGGCCGACAAAGATATGTCCCGCCTTTGCGTCGATGCGGACATTGTCGGCATCGGTGCCCAGCTCGATCTGCCCCCGCGGCGAAAGATCGGCTCCGTTGAAAAGCCTGACCGAGCCATCGCCGGCATTTGCCACATAGACTGTGTCGGTCGCCGGGTCGTACCCGACGCCCTGCGGCTCGCTAAGGTCGCGGACGATGCGGTCGAGACGCTCACTTTCGAGATCAACTACCGCGAGACCATTGCTGGCCAGCGCCGCCACAAACAGGTGATGCCGGGCCAGATCGATCGCCATGTGGTCGATCCGGCCCTGAACATCGGCGAGCGGAATCTTACCTTCCAGTTGGAGCGGCTCGGCTTCGGTTGCCTGGCAGGCAGAAACATCGGCGACAAAACTCCATGCGGTGATCGCCAACCACGCAGTGAAGAACCCTCGAAGGAACGTCATCGCACGCCCTCGTCGAATTGGACTGCCAAGAGTTATGTCCTCGCCCCGCGGGTCGGCTAATCCAGCGGTTCTGTCACGGTCGCCAGCTTCTCTTCGTTCAAGAAACCAAGCGACGCTATGGGCTGCCCGTTTTTCAATTCAGGCACAGCGCTCACCACAATGATCCGCGCGCCGTATCCTTTTGCCTTGGCCACGGCAGCGGCCAGCGTTACCTTTGCCCGGTCCAGCGCGGCCTTTTGTGCCTCGGCGTGCTCGAGGTCCTCCCCTTCGGTGATGGGCTCGACCTTGCCTATCTCTCCGGTCATGTGATCGACGATGACTTCGAAGAACTTTCCGTCTTTTGCGGTGTAGATCGAAAGCTGAAGTTTGCCATCTTCAGCCTCGAATTTTCCGGAGATTGGTTGGCCTTCCCGTTCACTGGTCACCAAGGCCTGTTGCAAGCTAACCTTGGCAGTACCTAACAATCTGATCAGAACGCCTTCGTCTTCATCATCACCGGCCGCGTGCCCTGGTCCAACAGACAATGTCGTCAGACCAATGATCACGAGTCCGGCAGCAGAAGTGAGTAGCAATTTCCTGCGAGTCATGGGTTCCTCCATTCACTGACCTCAATGCCCCTAGCCCCGTACCGAAACCCGTCACTTGATCATCACCCACGCCGGCTGCAGCCACGGATAGGCAACGAGGCCGACGATCGCCGTTGCCGCAATGAGCATGGGATTGCTGACCTTCCAGCGGAACAGAACCGCGAGCGAGACGAGCGCGATCGCAATCGTCAGCCAATCACCGATGGCGATCTTTCCAAGCAGAATGCATGCGCCCAAAATCGTGCCGATCGCCGCCGCGTAGGCACCCTTGACGAACCCCTGAACGTTCGGGTTTCCGCGGTGCCGCGCCAACAGCGGTGCTGCGATCAGCACCAGCAAGAATGACGGCAGGAAAATGCCGACAGTCGAGACAAGCGACCCCCAGAAACCAGCGACCAGATAGCCGACAAAGGTCGCCGTGATGACGACCGGTCCCGGGCTGATCATGCCGATCGCCACGGCTACCAGGAACTCCCTCTCGTTGAGCCAGCCATATTGCTGAACGAGCCCCTGCTCGAGGAACGGCACGATGACAAGCCCGCTGCCGAAGGTCAACGACCCAGCCTTAAGGAAGAAGAGCAAGAGCTTGCCGAGCGTGGAGCCACCCGCGACCGGGGCCACGGCCGGCGCGGCGGCAGGGATGAAGGCGATTTGCATCGCAGTCGAGGAACGCTTGAAGATCTTTCCGTAGTAGAGGATCCCGACAATGCCGGCGCCGATGAACAGCAGTGCCACTTCGGCCTGCAGGACGACGGTAACGACAAGGCAAACCCCGGCGATGGCCCATTGCAGCCAGTCCTCCATGCCGAGCTTCGCGAGCCGATAGCAGGAGTGCAGGATGAGCGCGATCACCGCAGGGCTGACGCCATAGAAGATGGCTGTCACCGGCTGCAAGTCGCCGAGGTACACATAGAGCGCGCCGAGCGCCGCCACGATGATGAAGTTTGGCAGGATGAAGCACCAGCCGCCGATCCAGGCACCCCAGAAGCCGCAGCGGAGCCAGGCGACATAGATGCCGACTTGGATCGCGAGCGGACCGGGAAGCGACTGGCAGATGGCAATCGACTCCCGCATCTGCTCCTTGGTCAGCCACTTCTTGTCGTTGACCAGCTCCCGTTCCATTTGACCGACGAGCGCAACCGGGCCGCCGAAGCCGAGACAGCCAAGGCGGAGGAAATACCGTGCCAGTTCACCCTTGCTATTGTGTTCTGTCTGCATTGTCGTCGTCACCTGTGCCCCTCTCGTGATCGGCGCGGTCCGCCGGAAACTCCAAACTGACTCGCGCGCTCCATGGCGTTGAGCGCGAGGGCGAACGCATCACCGACGAGCTGAGGATCACCATAGAACACGAGGGTAGACGAGTCGGACGCTCGCGCTGATTCGTTGTCGACAGGAGTCTGCTTGGACGCCCGCTCTTTTCTCTTGATCATCGCTGGCTCCTTATCGCTCCATTCCTTGCAAGTTCGACCGCTCAGACCGGCTATTCGCGATCCGAAATGGGCTCGAGAACGCCGACAGACGGTAGGCCAAGTCCCCTCGGGGTCATGACAATCCATGAACCCGACGACGTCACCTCGAAGCACCCACCATCCGGCTCCGGAAGGTCGAGGCAGAGATCGTCTGAACGGACGAACCATTTTCCTGTTAGCACCTTGCTCATCGAATAACTTCTGAACGTCCCGTCACGTTGGTATACTTCGCGCCAGTGCACCTCATCGGTGAGCTGCCTGTCAGAAAATCGCGCGCGGATCTGTGCGCCCGACAACTTCTTCAAATCTTCGGCCGTTGCCCTGCCGTTCCAGAGCGTCACCAAGGTCAGCAATCCGACGGCTGCACATGCGACGCGCATTCCGGCACGAGGATTGCCTATGTTTACGGCTTCGATTTGCATGACTTCAGGCACATCT
>NZ_JBVAPG010000245.1:0-8430 GCF_055413685.1 Bradyrhizobium sp. LeoA1Lang
GCCGGCCGCTGCGCGCAGGCGAGAAATTGGAAGACCGAGTCCGCACCCAGCTCGCCGACATCGGCAACAGACCAGCTTTGGTGCCTTCCTTCTTCAAGCATCCAGATGTCGCCTATATTTCTGACCTCTGAGTAAGGCATGCCGCGACAATCCGGGCGAGCGCAGGAACACTCCCGACTGCATCAACGCCAATGAAGCCCGCAAGAAGGCCTTCGTCAAAGAGATGAAGGACGCCTTGAAGTAAGGACCGCCACGATGGCTGTAAACGTCTTCGACAGTTTCCTGAAGGAGTTTGAGCAACCTATCACGGCATTCGTGTCGACCTCGGTCTCGAACCTCGCCACCTACATCGACGGACCACTTCGCACCGCCGTAACGCTCTATGTTATTCTCTATGGTTTTGCCGTGATGCGCGGCGCGATCTCCGAACCAATTATGGAATTCGCCTGGCGGGCGATGCGGATCGTGGTTGTGGTGCTGCTAGCGACGAATTCGAGCGCATTTCAGCAATACGTCACCAGCCTGTTCTTCGATTCCTTGCCAAAGGAGATCGGCAATGCGCTGGCGGGCTCCGGCCTGAATACCAGTTCCGGGGCTCCCTTCGATCAACTTCTCTCCAAAGGGATCGACGTCGCTAATAAGATCTACGATCAAGCAGGAATAACCGACGTGGCGCCGGCACTAATTGCGGGCATTCTTCTCGTTTTTGTAGCAGTCGGTTCTTTCTTGCAGTTTGCTATCCTGCTCTACGCCAAAGTAGGTCTTGGCGTCGTCATCGCGCTCGGCCCGCTCTTTATTGCACTGGGGCTGTTTGAGGCAACGCGCCCGTTTACAGAAGCTTGGCTTCGGCAGCTCGCGAACTTCGTGATCCTGCTGGTCCTGGTGGTCGCTCTGGTCGGACTGATGTTAACGACGGTCAGCGGCTTCATCGACAGGTTCGCGGCCAACGCCGGGACGGCGGGTGAGATGGTGGTGGCCGCGGTCGCCATCAGCGCAGTGCTTGGTCTGTCAGGATACATCTCACTTCAATTGCCGACCATAGCAGGCGGTCTTGCCGGGGGAGGGGCGTCTCTGGCAAGCCGACTGGTCACAAACCCAATGATCGCCAATGCCACGGCCGCCGCCGGAGGTGCCTATGCCGGCGCCCGGTGGTCGGCCGGCCGCGGCCTCGCTGCACTCAGAGCCAGCCGTCAAGGCGGCAGCATGCGGCGCGCTCAATCGCGGGGCACGACGGCGGCCTAAGCAATGGTCGCCGGAATCAGGCGACAACTAACAGGGGCATCAGAACGATGTGGCGTCGACTATTCATAATTTGCGTCATCGCATGGCAGCTTGGGGGCTGCGCGAACTGGTCAAAGGGGCCGCCGTCCTGTGATGGCTTGGCTCGGCGGCCGCTTAATCGCTCGCTCTGGGATTGGGAGTCCGGCGCGCCGCCAGCGATACCCGAGCCGCAAGCTTCGCCGTCCGCCCCCATCATCCGGAAGGGCGAAGGCGACTCGTCCGCAACGTCGACCCATCTCGCCGCGTTCGGCCAGTGGGGCAACATTGCAGCCTCGTATCACGCCTGTGGCAAGGAGGCGTGAGATGGTCCGGCATGATGACCTGAAAAGCTACTTCGAGAATGCGCGGCGATGGGAACAGGACCTATTGCTCTCGGCCCATCGCTCGCGGCGAACAGCGTGGGTGGTTGCCGCTGGCGCCTGCGCCTTGGCGGTGGCCTCGGTCGGTGCGGTCGCGGCGCTGGCGCCTCTAAAGACGGTCGAGCCGTTCGTCATCCGGGTCGATAATGCCACCGGCATTGTCGACACCGTCTCGGCCCTCAATTCGACGCCGGCACGCTACGACGAAGCCGTCACCAAGTATTTCCTTGGACGGTACGTTCGCGCGCGCGAAGGCTACAGTTATCCAGAAGCGGAAACTAATTTCCGGACTATTTCGCTGCTTTCGGGCCAAGGCGAACAGGTCCGCTTCGCGGCCTGGTATCGCGGCTCTAATCCCGAGAGCCCACTGGTCACTCAAGGCCGCTTTGGCGTCGCCACAGTCCGGATCAAAGCGATCTCTCTCCTAGCCGACAATGTGGCGTCTGTGCGGTTCATGAAAGAGACTCGCAAGGGCGAGGAAACCCACATCACTCACTGGGTCTCGACCCTGACGTTCACTTACGCCAACGCACCGATGTCGTCCGCCGACCGTCTAATCAATCCGCTCGGCTTCCTGGTGTCGGAATATCGCGCGGATCCGGAGGTCGTGCCATGAAACGTTTCGCGCTTCTGATCACTTTCGCTCTCGGATTTGCGGCACCCGTGCTGGCGCTGCAGCAGCCGGTGCCAGGTCAACACGACGCGCGCGTGCGCACTGTGACCTATGACCCGGCCAACGTGGTCCGCCTCAACGGCGTCATTCGCGCCTCGACCCAAGTCGTCTTTGCCGATGACGAGGAAATCGTCCATGTCGCCATCGGCGACGCGATCGCATGGGAAGTTGCCCCCGCAGGTTCGATCCTGTTCCTCAAACCCCGCGAGAAACATCCGCCGACCAATCTGCAGGTCGTCACCACCCGCCCCGACGGGCGCAAGCGCTCCTATCAATTTGAGCTGTCGATTGCCGAGACTACGCTGGCCGACAGCTACTTCGTCGTCCGCTTTGCCTATCCCGGCGACGAGATCGAGCGCCGGCGCATCGAGGCGACAGCCCGAGGCGCCGAGCGGGAAGGCGCGCTCATCGAGCAGACGTTTGACCTGCATCACGCCTATGGGGCCCGCAACTGGCGCTTTTCGGCGCAAGGCTCGAGCGACCTCGAACCCGAAGCTGTCTTCGATGACGGCAAGGAGACCACGTTCCGCTTCGCGGGCAATCGCGAGATCCCGGCGATCTACCTGATCAACTCGGATGGCTCTGAAAGTCTGGTGCCCAAGGACGTCCGCGGCGAGCTGGTGGTGGTCCACGCCACGGCCCGCGAGTTTCGGCTGCGCAAGGGTGACATCGTGCTCTGCATCTTCAACGAAGCGTTCGACGCTGTCGGCGTCAATCCCGGCACCAACACCACAAGCCCCTCGGTCGAGCGGCGGCCGAAGAGGCCATCTCCAACCCTTAAGGCACAATAGGCAGGCGCAACATGACCGAGATGGAGAATGAGACGCTTGCCGGCGAGCGCGGAATTACTCCGGTGGGAGGAGGGGACAATGGTCGAACGGCGATGCTCAAGCGCGGCTTCGGCGCGCTCGCGCTCACCGCATTCGCCTTTCTGATCATTTGGGGAACCTGGAAAAGCGACAAGCCGGTCGGTGAGTCCGCGCGCAAGCTCATGATTCGCCAGGCGGCGGCCTTCGAGCCTGCCGCGGAGCTACCTATCGCACCCATCACCACGGCCTCCATTCCGGTCGCACAGATCGCAGCCGCGCCAGCGGCCCCCGCGCCCGCAACGGACCAGATGCTGGAAAGTGCTCGGCGCGCGCCAGTGCTGGCCTATAATCGGCCGATCGCATCGGGGCGTCCCGCCCGTGATGCCCCGACTGGAAGCGTCCCCGTCGATCCCTATGATTTCGGGAGGGCCGAGCCACGCAATGAGCTTGCCGACAAGCTCAAACCCACGCCGATCGAGGGCGTGCGTGCGGCGCGGCTGCCCAATCGCAATCTTCTGGTTACCCAGGGCACTTCAATCCCTTGCGTGCTCGAGACCGCAACGTCGTCGGATGTGGCCGGCTTCGTCTCCTGCGTCGTGCTGCGCGACGTGATGTCGGACTCCGGCAACGTTGTGCTCATGGAAAAGGGCACGCAAGTCGTTGGCGAATACCGCGGCAATGTCCGGCGCGGCTCCAAACGGATGTTCGTGCTATGGGCTCGCGCCAAGACACCGACAGGTGTCATCGTGGCGCTGGCCTCGCCCGCCACGGATGCGCTTGGCCGGGCCGGGTTCGACGGCGACATCGACACGCACTTCTGGGAGCGCTTCGGCTCGGCGCTGTTGTTGTCAATCGTCGGCGATGCGTCTTCGATCGGGCGCCAGCAACTGCAAGACGGCTCGATCCAGATCAACAACACGGCTGGCGCGACCAACACCGCCGCCGGCATTGCCGTCGAGCAGTCCATCAACATCCCGCCGACGCTGAGCACGAATCAGGGCGAGCTCGTGAACATCTTTGTCGCGCGCGACCTCGATTTCTCGTCGGTCTACCAACTCAAGCGCATTGAAAGCCGCACCCAGATTCTCGACCGCACCCTCCCCGGAGGCATCGTCGGGCCGGCTACGGTGACAAAATGAGTCAGGTCGCATCCATAGGACATGATGGCGGGCGTCTGGTGCTGGCGCGCTATCTCGAGCCGCTGGCACCATACCTAGCAGACGACACCCTCACTGAAATCGTCGTCAACCGCCCGGGCGAGGTTTTCGTGGAGGGGCCTGGGGGTTGGAGCCGGCATGAAGCCGCAGCCCTCACGCAAACTTACCTCTCACATCTTGCAGCCGCAGCCGCCAGTCATACCCGCCAGGACATCGGGCTGGAATACCCGGTGGTCTCGACCAGCCTGATCGGCGACGAGCGTTGTCAAATCGTGGTGCCGCCCGCCGTCCCCCCTGGCATGATCAGTCTCACGATCCGCAAGCCCTCGGCACTGACTATGAGTCTTGACGCTTTGGCGCGGGCGAACCTGTTCGATGAGGTCCGCTCCGCAAGTGACGAGCTGACTGCCGACGAGCATCGACTGCTCACCCTGAAAGAAGCCGGCCACTGGCGCGAGTTCCTCGAGCTTGCGGTGCGCTCCCGCCGCAATATCCTGATTTCAGGGGCGACCGGTTCGGGCAAGACCACTCTGTCCAAGGCGTTGATTGCTGCGATCCCGGAGCATGAGCGGCTCATCACCATCGAAGACACCGCCGAGCTGGTCATCCCACATCAGAATTGCGTCCGGTTGCTCTATGCCAAGGATGGGCAGGGAGTGGCCAAAATCGGCCCCCGCGAACTGCTGGAATCGTCCTTGCGCATGCGGCCCGACCGCATCCTGCTGCAGGAGCTGCGCGACGGCACTGCCTTTTTTTATCTCAGGAATGTGAATTCAGGGCACCCAGGGTCGATCACGACAGTTCACGCCGACAGCGCTCGCCTTGCCTTCGAACAGATGACACTGCTGGTCAAGGAGAGTGCGGAGGGGCGGGACCTTCATCGCGACGATATTCGTTCGCTTTTGCTGCATCTCGTCGACGTCGTCGTCCAGATGCAGAAGCGTAATGGCCGCTACCGCATTTCGGAAATCTACTATGATCCCATTCGCAAACGCGAGCACGCCCGTTAAGGCTGCCCGAGGCACGGCGCTTGCACTCGGGGCCGGCGCGGTCTTCCTGCTGGTCGCCTCAAACGTCCTGTTGCTCGGGCTCAGGCTTCACGATGGCGGCTTTCACTGGTCGGAGATCGCCACGAGCTGGCCGCGCTATGGTACCGACCCGCGCCACGACCGCTGGCTGACGCTATCGACCCTCGCCGGGCTGATCGTGGTGTTTGGGCTGCTCGGCGCCATCCTTCGACACCGTCCGCTTCCCCTTCACGGCAAGGCCCGTTTCGCCTCCGAACGCGAGATCACGGCCGCCGACCTGCGATCCAAGGAAGGTCTGCTGCTCGGCCGCAAGGATGGAAAAATGCTCTGCTTTGGCGGTTCGGAACACGTCCTCCTCTACGCCCCAACCCGCGCCGGGAAGGGCGTCGGCTATGTCATTCCAAACCTGCTCAATTGGCCTGATTCGGTTGTTGCGCTCGACGTCAAGAAAGAGAACTGGGATCGTTCGGCAGGCTTTCGCGCAGCGCACGGGCAGGAGGTCCATCTGTTCGATCCCCTCGACGAGAGCGGTCGCACCGCACGCTACAATCCACTGGGCTATGTGCGCTGCGATCCCGCCGACCTCTATGACGATCTACAACGCATCGCGGTGATGCTGTTTCCGGCCGAAAGCCGGGGCGATCCGTTCTGGTTCGAGGCGGCTCGTTCGTCATTTGTGGCGATCGGCGGCTATGTTGCGGAAACGCCGGGCCTGCCTTTGACAATCGGTGAGATCCTGCGCCAGCTGTCGGCGACCCAGGATCTGAAAACCTACTTCGACAAGGTCATCGCCGACCGCAAGGCGGGTTCTTCCCCATTGTCACGACACTGCATCACCGCGCTGAACGATTTCCTCGCTGCCTCCGAGAATACGTTGAACTCGGTCCGCAAGACCGTGACGGCCCGCCTTGGCCTCTGGCTCAATCCCCGCATCGATGCCGCAACCTCGACCAATGATTTCGATCTGCGGCAGCTAAGGCAGAGTCCCATTTCCATTTACCTCGGGGTGACACCCGACAACCTCGACCGCATGGCGCCGCTCCTGAATCTGTTCTTCCAGCAGGTGGTCGACCTCAACACCCGCGAACTACCCGAACAAAACCCCAAGCTCACTCGCAAGGTGCTGCTCTTGCTGGACGAATTTCCAGCGCTGGGTAATGTCAACGTACTGGCGAAATCGGTCGCCTTCGTCGCCGGATACGGCATCCGCCTCCTCACCGTCGTCCAGAGCCCGGCGCAGCTCCGCGCGATCTACGGGGTCGATGCCGCGCGCAACTTCATGACCAACCACGCCGTGGAGGTCGTGTTTGCCCCGAAGGAGCAGGACGTGGCCAATGAGCTCTCGGAGCGCATCGGCTACGAGACTGTGAACGCCCGCAGCCGCAGCGGACCAAAAGGGCTGGCGATGCGCGCGATCAGCGAGACGGTGTCCGAGCATCGTCGCGCCCTGATGCTGCCGCAAGAGCTCAAGCTTCTTCCGAAATCCAAGGCCTTCATTCTCGGCACCGGCGTTCCCCCCATCATCGCCGACAAGATAATTTATTACGAGGATAAGTCTTTTCTGGACCGATTGCTGCCGGCGCCTGCCCCGCAGATGCCCAAAGGGCGTTCAAATGCACTGCTCGACGCTGAGATCAAGGAGCTGCGCTCCGAGATTGCCGAGTTGCGCGCGGTATTGCGACCGCGGCCGATGACCGACGAGGAGGTGGCCGACCCCTCCACGATTCCTGCCGGCGCCAGTTTTGATTTCGGGGACGTGAACGTCGACCTTGAAGGCCTCTCCGAAGACGAACTGAAAGTCTGGACCCTGAACTACATCGACGGTCAGGTCATTCCGCCGACACGGCGGACCGGCCGCAAAGCTGAAAGGTGAGGAGCATGAGCGCCGGGCATGACGCGAGCGAGGAATTCAGCCTGGACCGGCGACGTCGCGCGGGGCGCGCTTCCGCCCGAGAAAAGGGGGGAGACGAGGTAGCAACAGCCTCCAAGAAGCCTTTATCCGCGGAGGTCGCCGATAGTGCGTTTCCGGACCGTATCCGTCGGAAATATTACGTGGTGGCCAGTGAATCCGAAAAGGATGTATCTGACCGCGAAGCGCGGCTCTATGCCGATGAGCGGAAAGAATACCTCGCGTTCAAGGCCACTGACGATCGCCTGGTCACCCGCATTGCTGCGGCCGAAGTGATCCGGGACATGGTCAGCGTGGCACAGGATCGCCAGTGCGAGGCACTGCACGTCCGCGGTTCAGTCGAGTTCCGGCGCGAGGCGTGGCTCGAGGCTAGCGCGCGCGGAATAGAGGTGCAGGGCTATCAGCCAAACGAGCTTGATCGCCAGGCGCTCGCTGACCGACGAATCGCCTGGGATCGAGCCCACGCCCGTACCAACGATGTCGAGACTCGCTCGGCCTCCGACAGGTCACTGCAGGCGGATCGGCTCGATTACGACAAGGGCGTTTCCGGACGTCTGATGGAGGTCGGTTTTGGCCCGTATCGCAACCGCGCCGACGCGGAGCCGTCAACCTATGTAGCCATCGAACTGGATGATGGCCGGCGACATCAGGTGTGGGGAGTCGGCGTTGTAACGGACGTAGCAGACAGTGGCGCCAGGCCGGGCGACCGCATCTCTCTGCGAAGGGATGGCGTCGAACCCGTCATCAGGGCGATCAAGTCCATAGACGCCGCCACCGGAATCGCTGGCATTGAACGGCGCCAGATGTGGCGCAACATGTGGAAGGTGACGGTGGAGGAACGCCGTGTAGACCAACCGGCGGCAGGGCATGATTCCGACCTGCTCGCGGCCCATTCCCAGATTGTGGTCATCAACAAGCTTGTCGAACGCGCTCTGCCGAACGATGACAATGCTCGCCAGCGCATTATGGCATTCGCCAAGGAGCGGATCGCGCACCATCTCGAAAACGGTCGTTCGTTTGCACGCGCGACAGTCCTAGACTCCGTTCAAGAGCGCCACCTACCGCGAACCGACAAAGACGAGGCGCGTGGGGATGTCCCGGGTTCTGTTGAATTACTGAAGAGGTCGGCGTTGCCCACCTTGAGCCGGTAGGCTCGGGGTGCTGATTCCACAAAGGAGAGCAACGCCATGACGAGAGATATCACACCGGCTGGT
>NZ_JBVAPG010000246.1:0-8328 GCF_055413685.1 Bradyrhizobium sp. LeoA1Lang
CTGGCGCGAACGGATGCAGGCCGCGAAGGCTGTGGACATGGTGGACAACGCTGCCGCGTTGACCACATGCCCACAGCAACTGCAGCAGACAGCGTCTCTGGCTGCGTGATAGAAAGGGATCAGGAGCAGTCAGTTTCCAACTAACAAACCGGTTCAAGCGGTCCCGCTCCGCGGGTCCATTTCATCCTGCCTGGCGCGCGCCGACAGCTTGGTCGGATCGCGCCGCTTGGCCACATGGGCGGGGTAGGTCGAAGGGGCGATCGGCAAGACCCTGCAGATCGGCTCGACCCCATACGTCCCACGGTGATCGTCGATGAAGGCGATCATGGCTTGGACCGGCGGTCGAGCTCCGCCGTCGCAAAATAGGCGCTCGCCTTGCGCAGGATCTCATTGGCGTGCCGAAGCTCACGGTTCTTCCCGTTCCAGGGCCTTCAGCTTCTCAGCCATGTCGGTCGGAACGCCTGCCCGCTGTCGACCTCGGCCTTCTTGACCCAGTCATGCAGCGTCTGCGGCGTGCAGCCGATCTTGGCCGCAATCGAGGTCACCGCCGCCCAGCGGGACGGATGCTCGCTCGCGTGATCCAGAACCATCCGAACCGCACGGGCCCGGACCTCGGGTGAAAATCTGTTCGTCGTCTTGCTCGTCATGGCTCCATCCTCTAGGAGCTGGAGCCTCCGGCAAACCCGGGGCGGTTCAAGACCACGCTCGGCCAAGCCTTGAAGGACCTTAGAAACCCGACTGCGGAGCTCGGGCAGTCTGCGCAGAAGCGAGCTACACGTCTGCGTGCGCTGAGTGCGTGGCTTAAAGAAAATGCCAGGGGGACCATAACCTGGCGTGTTAACGGCGCTGGCAAGGAGCAGTTAACGCTGGACAACGATGTGCTAACGTTCCAACGCAAGCCTCCGGTCGCGCGCTGCGGCCGGAGGTTTTTACTAGAACAGGACATGCTTTGAGGCTACTCACGTTTCGAAAGCGCACAAGCCGGTGTGTGCCGCACGTTAGCCAATCAGAAGATCGCCCGCACGGGCGCGTGTCGGCAAGGCTCCGTCACCAGAAACTCCTCGCGCTTGGCGGCGCTGTTTGTTGTTTACGCTCACCGGCCTCTTGGCTAAGCCCAAAAAAGGCCGCCGCAATCAGCCAAAGCGGAACTGTCCACCGCCATTACCTGAGAAACTGCCAACATTGCGGAGCCGAAGATGTCTGCTGCCCGCGTAGTGCGACGCAGCTCTCCTGGTGCGACACCACAGACGAGCGGTCTGCGAGGCCTGAAGGGCTGACAATGCGTGGAAAGATCATGATGGTTTGAGCACTGTCGGCGTAGATGAGCATTCACAGTGTGTTCGTTTCTCAGCCATGGATCCGTGCGCTCGGTATTCCGTATGTGGATGTCCGATTGCCGCCTCAATGTCGTAAATCCGACGGAGCTGCCGGGGCAATTCCGCACGAAATGCTGTAGGTGGGCATGTTCTTCTCGTCCAACGAGGCGCAGTCGAGATTTTGTGGCTGGCACGGCGATTGCTGATGAGCAGAGACCACCGGATGGGTGGGTGAAGATGGTCGCAGCCGGACTTTAGTGTTCCCACGAATGAGAGGTTTCAGCAGACGGCTTGCAAGACGCGCCATTGCGGGCCAAGCCGCTGCCCCATCCCAAGTCACACGAACGTGCTTCAGTAATGAAGCGACGCGCCCGGACCCGAGCAGAATTTACACGAGCGCCAACGTCAAGAACTTACACGAGCTCAAAGAGACTTCTATGGAAATGCTGGACCTCATCGGAATTGGCATCGGCCCATTTAACCTTAGCCTCGCAGCGCTTATTGAACCTACTCCGCTCCGCGCACTTTTCCTGGAGAAGCGAGACGCACTCTTTTGGCATCCAGGCCTTGCGCTGCCGAACAGTCGCCTACAGGTGTCGCCGCTCAAGGATTGCGTGACCCTGGTCGATCCTACTAGCCCATATTCATTCCTCAACTATTTGGCACTGCATGGTCGGCTCTACAGCTTTGTCAACAAGCGCAATGCTTCAACGTCCCGGCGGGAGTTCATTGAGTATTACCGGTGGGTCGCAGGGCGACTGAATACGCTCCGCTTCTCCGAGGAAGTCAAGGATGTTGTTCCTTTTAGGGATGGCTACCGCATCAGCACGAATACAACCACATACTTGGCGCGCGCCGTTGTTGTCGGCGTTGGCGTAGAGCCCAAGATCCCGGCCTGTGCCAGATCTTTGCTATGTGACACCGTCTACCATGCAGCCGACTATCTCGAGCGGCAGCTACCGTATGCAGCCGAGCATGTGCTCGTTGTGGGAGGCGGTCAGAGCGGGGCTGAGATCATCGAGGATATTCTTACTCGTTCTGTATCCACCCAGATCACGTGGGCAACGTCGCGTTCGAACTTGTTTGCCATCGACGACAACAGTTTCGTGAATGAGGCTTACACGCCCGCCTATAGCCGTCGCTTTCACGCTCTACCGCTTCAGCAACGCCGGAACATAGTCGAGGGCGAGATGCTTACGAGCGATGGTATTTCTGTCGATTTGTGCAACCGCCTATATGAAATGCTGTACGAACGCAGCCTGGATGGCACGCTGGCCGACCGATTTCGTGTGTTGTCCAGCGTAGTCGTGAAAGACGTCACGTCCCACAACAAGCGCTGGCGAGTAGATCTAAATGAGATCGCAACGCAGCGAAATAGCTGCATCCTCGTCGATCGTATAGTGCTTGCTACAGGCTTCCAGCCACGTACGCCGCCCTTCTTGCAGGCCCTCCTCGAAGGCGCGTGTATGGAAGACGGCCTGCCCGTACTCGGCCCGGACTACGCAGTCCGCTTCAGTCGGCACATGCCAGGACCAATATATCTACAAAATCAAAGCCGCGTGCAGCACGGATTGCAGAGCGCCAATCTATCTTTGGTCGCGTACCGCAACAGCCTGATTATTAATAGCCTCCTCGGCCGACCGTTCTATTTGAATACATCCGACAGGCAGATGATTGAGGTTTACGCACCTTCGGACACGTCTGAACGAGACGCCGGTGTGGTTGCGATGCCATCAACCCGACTGGGTAGCATATGAACGGCGGTTCGACCTCACCGCTGCGGGGCCGGATTGCGGATGGAACGGCTAAAGCCGCCGACCAGCTTTCAGGCACGCTCGACTACCGCGCCTTTGCACCATTTTTGATTGCCTCCATTATCATTGCAGCAGCTTACGGCACTAGCTTTCTATTGCCGGACTACATGCATGCGCTCGGAACGGATAGTGGAGCCGCGGGTCTTATTATTTCCAGCGGCATGGCTGCCACTCTCGTTTCCTGTTGCTTGGCAGGCTGGCTGGCAAAGCGGATAGGCCTATTGCCCACGTTGACTGTCGCCTCGCTATTTATGGCCTTAGCCATGCTGGCCTTTGCCGGCGCTGCCCTCGATAGGCGAGCGGCGTACGGTGGAGGATTACTGGTGGGCTCTTCTTGGTCAGTGTTCTTCATTCTGGCACCGCTGCAGATCATCCGCCATCTACGTCCCTCAGCACGTATTCAGTATTTGACTGTCTTATCCGGATCACAAATGGCTGGGCTCGGCCTAGCGGCTCCACTTGGTCACTTGCTTGCAAAATACACTGGTTCGCTGGCCACGATTTATGCGGTGCTTGCGATTGCGTGCGTGATCGCAGCCGCCTGCGTAGACCTTACAAGACGCGCGATGTCGAGGCTATCGGCAGTGCCGATGCCGGATGTCGAAATTACACTGGCCGCGACTACGACACTGCTTCAGAAGTGCACAGCACTCCCCATCGCCATGATTGCGATTTCAGCCTGCATGTTCGCGGGGCTGTCCACATATCAGAGCGCGTATTCCGCATCACGTCACTTGAATTCCGATCTGTTCTTTCTCGTTTTTACTGCTACGAGCGTGGTACTACGCTTCTCGGTCGCTCACCTCATGGGCAGCCTGCCGTTACAGCGACTGGCGCTCACGCTCATCCTACTGACCGCTGCGTCTCTGGTGTTGTTCCTTCTCAATGGTGGCAGCACCTCACTCTATATCGCGGCCACCGTCCTCTTTGCCGCCGGCTATGGGTTAAGTTATTCAACCTTGAACACGATAGCCGTCAATCTTGCCGGCGAGCACGGCGTCTCCGTGCCCACTACCTCGCAGATCTTTACGCTCGCATACTTCCTCGGGCTCTTCGGCTTTCCCCTGGTCGGAGGGCAGTTGGTCCGTGGATTCGGCCCTGACGTGATGTTGCTGAGCCTATTGAGCGCGACCGCTCTTAATGCGGTGCTAGCAAGCCGCCTGGGGTAAAGCACAACTGATCCGTCTCATCTTACGAAGGAGCTCACACATGCTGACTGAGGCACAACAATCGAAATGGCATAAGGATGGATATCTTCGATTGGAACAGTTCTTCGATCCAGCCACGCGCGACAAGATTTCTCGTTTCGTTGAGGAAGTCGCACGTTGGGATGTAAGCTCCGACAAGTGGATGTTGTGGTTCGAGAAGACGAGTGACAGCCGCAAGATTATCTCCAAGGCCGAGAACTTCTTAGACTACCATGCCCCTCTACGGGAGGCGCTCCTGGCCGATGGCCGCATTCGTACAGCGGTCGAGACACTCTTGAATGAGGAAACACGGATGTTGAAGGAACTTCTGATCTTCAAGTATCCGGACAGCGGCGGATACCGCCCACATCAGGACATCTATCATATCCCGCACAAGATACCCGAACGCATGGTGCACGCAATTGCATCCATTGCCGTGGACGACTCGGACCCGGGTAACGGTGGGCTTTTCTTCACGCCAGCTCGCCATAAGGAAGGAGTGTTTCCGATGGATGCCGGCGGCGTGATTCGCCCGGAGATCGCCGAAACCTTCACATGGGAGCCGGTGCACTTGAAGGCTGGCGATGCTTTCATTTTCGACGATTATGCGCCCCATTACTCACTGCCAAACAAGAGCGATCGGTCGCGTCGTGCGATTCACTTGGTGTTCCAGCGCGCATCCACTGGAGGTCCGACACGCACCGAATACAACCGCATGAAGCGCGCCTACAACCCACCAGAGGAAGCGGTGGCGGATCTTGAAAACCTGAAGATTCCCAATGGCATATTCTATCGCGACTGATAGCCACGTTTGAGGAAGACCAACGTGTACACGAAGCAGGCCGATCATTCTCTGATGCGAACCGAATACGGCGTTCTGGTCTGGCGCCTTTTGGAGCATCTCCCGGAGGGTCTCAGCCCAGCATTTGGCGCTTCAGTCGTGGAGCTCGCTCCAGGCGATGCGGTCGACCCGCACGATCATCAGGAGCACGAACTTTGGGTGCTGATCTCTGGTCGTGGAGAATTCGAAGTCGACGGTCAGGTCCGTGAGGTTAGCGAAACGACCTTGTGTTACATGTCGCCACATCAGACGCACACTATCCGTAATATCAGCCAAGACAGCGCTCTCAAGTTTATCTCGATTTGGTGGGATTGACGTGCGCACCTATTTTGTCTGTCCCGCGCCGCCTTGCCCTAACGGCAAACTACATCTGGGTCACATCGGCGGCGTGTATTTACTCGCTGATATTTTCGTCCGCTTTCAACGCATGACCGGCCATCGGGCCTACTACATCACTGGCTCAGACGAGCACGGCACATATACGCTCGAAACGGCACGAAAGCTCGGCCAATCCTTTAGCGAGGTCGCAGAACGATACATTCACCAGATCTTACAGTGTTTGCGCGCCGTGCAAATTACTCCCGATGTGTTCGTGCGCACATCTAGCGCGATTCACAAGGAAAATGCGCTAGCTATATTCCGCGAGCTGCAAGGGGCCGGCTACGTCGACGTACGGCAGGGCGTCCAACTGTATTGCGACCATTGCGATGAGCTCGTTACGGACTCGCTCGCAACTGGCCGTTGCCCGGCTTGCTCATCGCCTTGCGACAGCAATCTGTGTGAGAACTGCGGGCTGGCTCTTCAGCACGACACAATCCGTGACGCACGGCACGTCACCTGCGGCCGCGATCTTGTGCTAAGACCCATCACGCAGGCCGTGTTCGACATGCCACGTCTCGCTCGCCCACTGCACGAAGCCATTGGAGAAAGCACATGGCCCGAGCCGATACGCGCCAAGGCGCGCGCTTGGCTACACCGGGAGGTGCGCGGCTTGCCGATGACCCGCCATTTCAGGCACGGTGTGGAGGTAAAACAGCCTGACTCTCTGATCGGCCAAACGCTGCTTACATGGTTTGAGGGCCTCTGGTGCTTCGACACCGGAATTCGCGAGCAATGCGCCCGCGCCGGTCTGGACGCAAACGCGACGTTGCACGACCAGAACACCGAGCTTCTTTTCTTCATGGGGCAAGATAACCGCTTCTATTACACGCTAGGTGTGGCCGGCGCTCTGCTCGCGCGCGGCTACCCAATTCCCAAAAATCACTCCGTCCAGGATTTCTACAAGCTGGAAGGCGAAAAGTTTTCCACCAGTCGTGATCATGCTCTTTGGGCCGATGAAGTGGCGCGCGAGGTGGGGCCAAACGTACTCCGTTATGCACTGGCGCGAGTGGCCAAGCCGTTTGGAACCGACGCAAACGATTTTGACCTCGACGGGCTCATCTCGGCAGCCTCACGCATTCGGGTCTGGGAAGATGCGTTACGCCGGTATGCAGAAAACGCACGCACAGTAGAGAGCACCGAACTGTCCCCGAATTTCCGCCGCTTCGCTGAAGATTACGCCGATGCGGTCACCACACTGCGTTTCTGGGATGCGCTTGATATCATCGACAAGTACTTCGAGCTAGCTGGCTTTGCACATGCAGACGGTTGGACATGGAATGCTGCGCAGATCTCGCTGTTCCTGAGCCTACTCTATCCCGTAGTACCTGAGCTAGCGATGGGCTACGGCCAGCACTACTTTGGCGGTGCGTGGCGGCCGTCCCTCGAGACATCAGCCGTAGCAGCCCAGCCAAAGACGTCGGTGGACTTTCCCCGTTTCAGCGCGCCAATACCCGCAAACTTTGCCGCGGAGTACAATAAGCGCTTTTGCAAAGAACAGATTTGGCAATCATGAAGATCCGAATGACGAAGCCATGAATTCGCGCATCTCAAAACGCAGCGCTGTCGCTCAGGGCTTTGCGCCATTCAACTCCTCAACTGCGAAACATGGTATCAATTTCGGCCACGCGCTGGCCGACCCGGTGATGTTTGCAGAACTGCCGTGGCCAGGCGCGTTTGACGGAGGTACAGGTGTCGCTCCCGCCGATCTGCCGCAGTATACGGATGCGGCGGGTTTGCCCGAACTTCGTACAAAGCTCGCACTGAGGTACGGCGTGCGGCATAACCAAGTTATGCTTACGGGTGGTGCTTCACAGGCTTTACAATTGCTTGCCGATGGCTGGATTGACCCCGGTGACGTGGTCCTGACGGAGGACCCCTCCTACTTGGGCGCACTGCGTACGTTTTCGATCGCGGGTGCAACCGTGGTCCAGCTAGGTCTGGCCGCAGAGGGAGTGGATCTGAACGAAGTCGAGGCAATGCTGCAGACCAATGCCCGGGTGAAGCTTTTCTACACGATGCCAGCATTTCATAATCCAACCGGGCGCCAGATGTCGTGCGACTATGTGGCCAAGTTGGCGGGCCTGCTAGCCCGCAGTGGCGCTCTCTTGGTGCAGGATCTTGTCTATGCTGAGTTGCCCTATAACGGTCCAGTGCATTGGCTGGCGCCAGGCAACAACGTGATCAATGTCCATAGCATCTCAAAAGTTGCCGGACCGGGGCTACGGGTAGGCTGGGTGCTTGCGGAGTCCGACATCATCAACAGGCTTGCGCACCTCAAACCCGACGGCGGCGTAAGTCCGGTTTTGAGTAATGTCGTTTTGGGGTTGTTGCAATCGAGCGCTCTTGACGCGCACATAACACGCTTACGCGAGCACTACCAAGCGAAGCGAGACAGCGTGCATAGGTTGTTGCAGCGCAGCCGGATTTGCGAGCCGGAATATACGGTGCCAAGCGGGGGCTTCTCGTTCTGGGTACGGCTTACCGCGGGTACGGATCCGGAGATGTTTATTGAAGCTGCGAGCCGCGAGCACGACGTGCACCTTATAAATGGTCGCAACTATGGCCCACGAAGTGGCCGTCACGTGCGCCTGTGTTTCAGCTATCTTCCAATATCTCTCATTGAGCAGGGGCTGGAGCGCTTAGGTAATTTGCATGCTAACCTCTAGCAGTCTGCTGAAAAAGCCCTCGTCAGGGGCTGCGATTGATGATTCTATATCGATCATGGATCGTCGGGGGTTCGCATGCGGGGCGCTTTTTCGGATCAGGGCGGATTATTTTCGTACATTACG
>NZ_JBVAPG010000247.1:0-8313 GCF_055413685.1 Bradyrhizobium sp. LeoA1Lang
AGCCTTCGTGGTAACGCTTGTCATGGCGTGGTCTCCAGCCCGGCGCGTCAACGCCGGGTGATTCGAGGTTGATCACCCCGGAGACTACGCCACTTTCAATTCCAACCGCTTTTCGGACGGCACCGGGACTTGCCGCGTGGGAGCAGACGATCGAGCCGTTCTCACGCCTTCTCTCAGAGTGAGAGGTACTGAGAATTTGTGGGTTGCGGACGCCTCCATCTTCCCTCGCCATATCGCTGGAAATACCAATGCGACCTCTATGATGATCGGAGAAAGGGCTGCAGATCTCATTCATCCGTAGGCATTGTTCCGTTAGTCCACATTGGAGAAAATCCTCCGCGCGGGTTACCGGCCTAGGATAGGAACAATGGAAACAGGCACACGGCCATAAACCGCTTGAATGCACCAATAGATGCACCAGAGTAGCGGCGTGACGATCGTGGCATTGCGCAGCAATTAAATCTCATGCCGGCGAACGGCGTGAAGGAGCTCACGGCAACGGGCACATCCTTGCAACACGTGAATTCCTTGCTTGAACACCTCTTCCTCGAGTGCCTCTCCTGAGGAGAAAGTCTGAGTTTCGTCAGTTTTCCGGGGATTACGGCTCCCGCTCGCGATGTCTGCTCTGTTCGTCCGGCGGTCTTGGTGTCAGACGGAAGAAATCGAAGCAAGAGGGAGCCTGTTCCATGACCACCGCCAATGAGATTGCCGAGAAGATCGCCGGCGAGAACAGCCTGACAAAGACACAGGCGAAAGCCATCGTCGACGGCGTGTTCAAGGCCATCGCTGTTGCAGCCGCGAGCGGGGCCGAGACAAGTATCGCCGGCTTCGGCAAGTTCAAGGACACGCCTGCCCGCGAGGGCCGCAATCCGTCGACCGGCGCAACGATCGCGATCGCGGCTTCCAAGAAGCTTACCTTCACACCAGCCAAAGCCATCAAGGACGTCCTCAACGGATGAGCGAACCGTTGCACGGTGTGCTGTAAGTCGCTCAACGAGGGGGCTTACGTCCCCTCCTCCTTGGGCGCGAGTGACTCGTTGCGCTGGCGGATGAGCTCGGCCAGTTCGGCTTCGAGCGCCTTGCGCTCCGCGGGCGTGAACAGGCATTCCCGCAGCTCAGCGCGCAATTCCTCAATAGTGTCGACGGTCATGAGGGCGTCTCCGATTGAAAGGAAGAAGACCCCGCCTTGCGGCGGAGCCCTCTCGCGGCATCCTCAGTCCCGGTTCGGCCGGGACCAGATCAGCTGCAGGCCTTCCTCGCCCTCCACCTCGATCAGGGTGGCGTAGATCGGAGCGGGGAAGCTCGGGTCATCCAGCTTGACCGAGAGGTAGTCGCGGCCCTCGTTGGAGACCTTCTGCCAGGCCGCGCCCAATTCGACACTTGCGCCTGCGAAGATGCGGAAGTGCGGTCCCTTCTCGGAGGGGTTCTCGACGCGGACCAGCTTGGCCTTGACGTTGAGGTTCAAAGTCTTGATGGCGCCGGAGAAGCCGTTGCCCATGGAGGTGAAGCTGCCGATGGTAGCCATTGTCTCATTCCTGGTTTTCTCGGGCCGCGCCTATCGCGACCTCGATGGCGGTCGTGAGACCGGGGGCGATCGACCTGCACCCGAAGGGCCGAAACAAAGTGGAGGGCGGCCGGGAGCGACTTTCTTGAATCGCGAGGAATGGCGCGCAGCGACAGGGGAAGAAAGTCGAGGACGGACGTTGCGGGGACAAGATCGAGAGCCCGCGTAGCGGGATCGGCCTTCGGTCAGACCAGCCTCTATCGAGGACGCAGATGGGTGTGCCCGTCGCGAAAACACGTGGAATGAAGACAGGCGCCCCTGGCCATTCGCATCTCGAGGCAACGAGCACAGGCCCCAAGACGCGGTTTCCTCAACCAGGCCACTTTGGCGGCGCGCATCCCCGCGCGAGGGGACCGCCGCTGTCAGCAATCGCGGCGCATCTGTCGAGGTCGCTGCCGCAACATCGCCAACGAGCCTGCCGACGGGCTTGTCGTGCGGATGCAACCTCGCCGTACCAGATCCATGCCACCGCTCAACTGCGGAGGCGCCATCGCCAGCGATCTGCCACAACGCAATCGCGAACGGCATCCGCGAGAGGGCTTCGCCGCGAGGCGGGGCCTCTTTTCTTTTCGAACGTGACTTGCGATCTACCAAGACGCCATGCGCAACGAGCGCCACAAGCATGGTGGAGTGCACGACCGCGTGGAGGGAAATCGCGCACAGGACAATCGGGGAGGGCACGACGCCCACCCCTCGCATGCACGGAGCATGAAACATCAGGCGGCCTCCCGCTCGCTTTCGGCCTTCGGCTGAAGGCTGTGCAGATACGCAACCGCGCGCTGCGCATGGGCCGCAGCAGAGAAGATTGCACGCCGATCGTTAGAAAGAACGGAGACCCAGCTTGCCACATAGGCCGCATGATCCGGTCTCGGTTCGAGCTCGGGGACGATGCCAAGGTCGGCGCAGACGAGCGCCGACCCAATTTCGGCAACAAGTTCTTCCCGCGCCCTCTCGCTGCGATCTTTCGCGTAGCGGCTGAGATCGCGGCCGACACGGCGAGCATCCGCCGTCCAATGAATGTGCTCGTGTTAGGTCACGTCCTCAGCGCGTCCTTTCTGTCATCTCCTTGAACTCGAATCAGGACAGTTTGTGGCCGCGATGCGTTGCTCCGCCGTGCGGGGGCGGGCCCGAGGGCCCGTCCCCGAACGGCGGGCGGCCTCGATTGAGGGTTTCGGCTTGGTGGACCTGCTGTCCACGACCGATGAGTTTTCGCCCAACGGGATGCCATGCCCGGGTGTGCCGATGCTTCTTGATCAGGAGATGCGGCTGGTTGAGCCGGCTTGCGCGTGGCTCTTGCATGTTGCTCTCGTGAGGGGACGCACGCGCAGTCACCAGACTTGGCGCACCTACGGAGAAGCCCTTTACGACTGGTGGCGGACGCTCGAAGCCAATGAATGGGCCTGAGACAAAGTCGGGGTGGCGGAGATTGCCGCTTATCGAGATCGGATGCTCTTTCGCCCGAGCGATCACACCAGGCGGGCGTATGCCCGGAGCACCATCAACGGTCGCCTCAGAACGTTGGCCCTGTTCTATCGCTGGTGCGTTAGTGCAGGTCTCACTGACAGCGCGCCATTCACCACAACTGAGCTGGCCCTGTCGCGACGTCGGCCGCAAGGCTTCCTTGTTCATGTTGATGCCAGCGGTGGACGACAGGTCGCCAACGAACTGACGGTCCGACAAACGGCGGTGCTACCAAAGCCGTTGTCGCCGGCCACATTGCGGCGGGTGATGGCCGGACTGGGCTCGCGAGACCGGTTGATCATCGAGTGGGCTGTCACCACCGGTATGCGCCGGATGGAAGTGGCAGGATTGAGACTGCGGGCGCTTCCGCGATCCAATCCGGACGTCCTGGCGGCGGTCAAGATTGAAAGTACCAAGGGTGGCAAGGCACGGATGGTTTATCCGCCATTGCCTTTAGTCGATCGCACGCTTGCCTATGTGCGCGAGGAGCGCGCCGTCATTGTTCGGCGTGCCAGATTGCGGGATGACGATCATGCGGAGCCAGATACAGTCTTCCTGACGGAATCTGGTCGCGCGGTCAGTGCTCGCCGTGTTGGTGCAATGTTCGCCGGCTCAGCCTCCGCAGCAGGTGTGACGACAAGCTTCCACGCGTTACGGCATACCTTCGCCACCGCGATGCTGCGGTTCCTGCAACGGCGGGCGCAAGACGAACCGGACCTCAATGGCACGGCGGCGCAAGGATTATCGGCTCGATCCGTCACCCGCACCACTTGTAGGTGCGCCTGGTTCTCTGGTGGTCAACTTCCTTGATCCGAACGGTCGGCCGGAGAGCAAATTCGACTTCTCGGTTTATGGCAAGGCGCCAAGGGTCGCTGCCGAGATCGCGCTTGCCTTCCGTCACCACCATGCTGGGCATAGTCCGGGTACGCGTGAAAGCGCCTTCCATGCACTTCGTCGCTGGTTTGCGTTCCTCAATGACCACACCCCAGTCATCGCGTCGATGCGGGAGGTTGATACGGCTGCGCTGGGGGCCTTTATTGCCTGGCTCGACACCAAACCCTGGACGAAGAGTTCTCGCCATGGCAGCTGGTCCGTGCTCAAGCAGATGGTCCGCTGGCTGAAGCACAATCGGCCCGAGCTTGTCGCTTCCGATTTGGAAATCCCGTTCAACGCCTTCCCGCGCAAGAATGCGGAGATGCGCCCGAGAGAGGCGCTAAGCCGATCAGAAATGGAAGCCGTCCTGTCGGCAGCGAGAAAAGACATCGAGGCGAATTGGTCGACCTTCCAGACGGGAAAAGCTCTGCTGTCGCAGGTCGATCGCAAGGCCATCTCACGGGAACGGGATCTCGGCCAGCTCGACCTTGATGATCTCGGCGTAATGCTTACCGTCATCGTTGAGCATTACGGCGGGCTGGTTCCTCCGCACAAGGTCATGCTGGAGCGAGGCACCGGCCGTTGGCGGCTGCACTTCGCCGCGCTCAGGCATGGCGGCGGCCAGAAGCTCGCCAGCTACCTTCACACCCTGCCCGAGACACTGATCCCGTACATGATCGCCATCGGGGCGCAGAGCTATGCAAATCCCGAGGCTCTTCGCGAGCTCCGGCGGGACTGTATGAGCGATCATCTGCTTCTTGATGGCCGCCAGGTGATGACATGGTCGAAAGGCCGTTCGCATCGGGTGCAGCGTCGAAGCTTCCTCAGCGACAAAAGCCTGTCGGTGCCGAACCTTGTCGACCAGGTTCTGGAGATGACCGCGCCGTTGATACCCCATGTTCCGGCGCATGATCGAGAGCGGCTCTTTCTGGTCGCGAGCATAAACGGCACGCGCGCGATCAAGCTGATCCCCGACTATCTGGTGAGCCGGCACGTCGGATTGTTCGCGCAGCGCCATGGTCTCGTCGACGAGAAAGGAGCTCCGCTTGCACTGACTTTGGCCGCGCTGCGAACCACGGGGCTCACACTCGCGCATGAGGCGCTCGGTCACGATATCCTGAAAACCCAGGTCCTCGCCAACCACGCCACTCCGGATACAACGCAACGCTATATCGATCGACCGATCGTACGAAGGGCGCAGGAGCGCGTCATCGGCAATCTACAGGCGCGCTTCGTTGATGTTGTTCGTGGTGCAGACGGTCTTGATGAAAGCGATGGCGGGCCGGCAGTCGATGCCGGATATGCCACCGCTGCCGGCTTCACATGTAAGAATCCGCTCGCCGGCGTCGCAGAAGGCCAGAAAGCTGGTCGGCTGTGCACGGCATGGCTGGGCTGCTTCACCTGTCCGAACGCTGTAATCCCTCTCGATCCGAATGTTCTGGCGCGGTTGCTGTCGACGCTCTTGTCGCGGCGCGCCAAACGCTAGCGCCGGACCGGTGGAGGCTTCTCTATGCGCCGAAACTGGAAATCCTCGAGCACGATATCCTGCCGCGCTTCTCACCGGAGCTGCATCTGGTCGCGTCCGTGAAAGCGGCGCCGGCTTTGCCGGTGATCGAATGTAAACGCGGCCCGCTGGAGTTGTCGGTACTGTCGGGTGGTCGGATGCTCCGCTCTCGTCACGGAGCCGGTTCGGCGATGATGAATGGCTGCTCGACATCCGCACCGCCGGTCGGCGCGCCGACCAGAACAGAATAAGCTGGACGGTAGCCTTGCCCGAGGGAGCCGTCATCAACGAGGGAGCGTGGCGCGGCCTCCATCACGCAGCAAAGCAGTTCCTGTGGTCGAATAACAACCAACCCACCGACTGGCCGCAAGCGTCTGTCACCGTCGTCGGTCTACAGCAAGGGGCTGACGCTTAAGACCATGATCAAGTGGATGGCGCTCGATGGGTTGGAGACGTTCAGCAGTGTCGATGCTGCGGCAGTGGAGCGGTTGCGTGCCTGGCTGCTGGCACGGCCTGGATACAGGGCAAAGTTCATCGGCGCGAACACTATCGTCAACTACATGGTGGTGCTGAAGGACCTCTATCGCCAGCGAGCCAAACTCGATGATGCTCCCCTGGTCGATCCTCTTCCGCAAGAAACGACCTATGAAGCGGCGGGGGTGACGCCGGGGACGAGGGGCTCGATCCCGTTCATCCCTGATGCCATTGCAATCTCTTTGCTGAACATTGCGCTGCAGTGGGTAGAGGAGCATGGCCCAACGATCGTGAAAGCGGACGCGATCCGTCGTGAAGCCCGGACACTTGGACGGCAAACCTCCTACCATGTTCGCAGGGCATTGCGTCGTGCAAACCAGAGAGATCCTGCCGGCGAAGCACTCCTCGGAGCCTATGCGGTCCGCCACGCCGCCACTGACCTCGTCGAGGCCTGCTACATCGTCATTGCCGGCTTCGTTGGCATGCGCGTGAGTGAGATCCTGTCGATGGAGGTCGGCGCCATCGAGTTCCGTCCCATCGGCGAAACCGGCGTCGACCAAGCCTACGTTCTGGCGCGACTGTTCAAGACGGTCGATCAGCAGGGTGGACGATTGGAACGCTGGATCGCTCCAGGACCAGTTGTAGAGGCGGTCGCTTTGCTTGAGAAGTTAAGCGCTCCGCTTCGCGAGGCCTCTGATAGGCGTGAGCTCTTCCTTGTGAAAAATACCCAGTACGGCGAGATCGTACCGGTGACGCAGATGCACATCAGCTAGCGGATCAACGACTTTGCCCGCCACGTCGGCGTGCCCATGCATGAGGGAAAACCCTGGTTGTTCAGTAGCCACCAGTTCCGCAAGACCTTCGCCCGCTTCATCGCCAGAAAGGACCGGTCGCAGCTTCTCGGCCTTGCCGAGCACTATAAGCACGCGTCGGTCGCTATGACCGCTCGCGGGTATGTCGGCAGCGACTTCGATCTCCGCCAACTTATCGACCACGAAAGTCGCGCCGAAACAGCCACAGCGTTGGAAAGAATGCTGCTGAGCGATCGGCTTGCTGGTCGTATGGGTGAGCGAATCGTCGCGGGTAACGGTCGATTCCGGGGACGCGCGGGCGAACAGGTGCGTAGAGATTATATCGAGTTCGTCCTCAATGAGACCAACCTGCGAATCCACGCCTGTGACTACGGCTGGTGCGTGTTCCAGTCGGAGACCAGCCGTTGCGGAGGTGAAGTCGGCCCCAGCGAGGCGGGTCGGAGCCCATCCGTCTGCCTGAGCTGCGCCAACATGGTGATTGAGCCGCGCCACGCGCCTTACTGGCGTGATCGTCGAGCCCGAAATGTGGCCTTGATCCCTGATGCCAACGAGATGACGGCCGCCGTTCTCACAGAGGTGATCGAGCGGTGTGCGGATTCCGAGATGATGGTGCGCACCGTACCGAGTTGATGGCGCGCAGGGTTCCGAAATGATCGCGCGCAGCATTCCGAGCATTCTCCGCGCAGGATTCCGATTTGATCGCGCGCAGTTTCGGATGGTGTGAGGCCTGATCGTTGGGCCATTTCTCCGGCTGGAAACAGCTTGGAGAATTGGATGCCGACGAGGAGGGTTATCATGCGCCAGGTGCGCGAGATTGTGAGGTTGAGCCTTGAGGCTGGGCTCTCGACGCGCGTGGTTGGCGAGCGTGTCGGCGTCGGGCCGACGACGGTACGTGACACGCTGAAGCGGTTTGCGCGCGCGGGTCTGGCGTGGCCCGTCCCGGAAGCGATAAGCGACGCCGAGCTGGAGCAGCTGCTGTACGGGGTGCCCGGCGTGAAGCCGGGTCGCCGCAAGGTGGCCGAGCCTGACTGGTCCGTTGTTGCCCGCGAGCTCAAGCGCAAGCACGTGACCTTGCAGGTGCTGTGGGACGAGTACATTGCGGACCATCCGGACGGGTACCGGTATAGCCGTTTTTGTGACTTGTTCCGCAACTGGGAAGGCCGGCTGCCACTGGTGATGCGCCAGCACCATGGCGGGGGCGAGAAATTGTTT
The DNA here is from genome assembly GCF_055413685.1 of Bradyrhizobium sp. LeoA1Lang. NCBI lineage: Bacteria > Pseudomonadati > Pseudomonadota > Alphaproteobacteria > Hyphomicrobiales > Nitrobacteraceae > Bradyrhizobium > Bradyrhizobium sp. LeoA1Lang. Next base: position 7,901 of record NZ_JBVAPG010000247.1, read on the forward strand.
GTCGACTATGCCGGCGACACGGTGCCGGTGGTTGACCGTAACACTGGCGAGGTGCGTGACGCGCACATCTTCGTCGCGGTCATGGGCGCATCCAGCTTGTCGTTCGCGCTAGCGACGTGGACCGAGCAGCTCGGCGACTGGATCGCGGGACATAACGCGGCCTTCAGCTTTTTTGGCGGCGCGACGCAACTGCTGGTGCCTGATTTTGTTACCGGTAACAAAATCGCAGTTATGTGCCGGACATCGTTATGTGCCTGGCAACGGCTTGAGCCGGTCTCTCGGGGGAGGATCGCGGGCGTGTAGGCACATAATGCGCTACAGTGAATTGAGCCAGTCGAGGAGGGTTTTGTCGTCCTTCCAGGCGACGCGAGCCCGGGACACCGTTGAAATATCGGAACCCAGTTCGCAGGCGC
>NZ_JBVAPG010000248.1:0-8306 GCF_055413685.1 Bradyrhizobium sp. LeoA1Lang
AGATACGGTCCCATTGCGTGTCGTTCAGAACGAGCCGATCCAGAACCCCCAAGGCTTCCTCCTAAAAGAAAGCCTTGAATCACGTTCCGTCTGATTTGAGAATCCCAAGAGTCCACACAGCCTAGGCTGTCTCGCTTTTCAGGGATGGCCATGGTGCGGGTTGCGCGCGCGTTTCGATTGCCGATCACTGCTGTCATGACTGCGCTCGTGCTGTCGGGCTGCATGCGCACGAGCGGTCCTGTCGCGGTCGCGCCAGCGCCGGCCGATCTCGACTCCATGGCCTATGGCGGGCCTGCCAGCCCTGCGCCGGTCGCGGTCGCCAGCAGCGGCGGTGGCGCAGTCGGCGCGCTTCGCTCCGCCTTTGCCGCTTCACCGCGCGCGGCCTACGCAGCGGCGCCCGGGGCTGGGGTCCGCTACGACTCGGCCTACCATCTCGATGCCGGCGACCGGCTGCGTGTCGTGGTCTACGGCCAGGAAGGTCTCACCAATACCTACGCGATCGACGCTAGCGGCTCGATCACCATGCCGCTGATCGGGCAAGTGCCCGCGCGCGGCAGGACGACGTCGGGGCTCGCAAGCGAGATCGCGGCAAAGCTGCGCAGCGGCTACATCCGCGAGCCTTCGGTCGCCGTCGAGATCGAGGCCTACCGTCCGTTCTTCATCCTCGGCGAAGTCGCCGCGCCCGGACAATATCCGTACGTGCCTAACATGACCGTCGAAAGCGCCGTGGCGATTGCGGGCGGCTTCTCGCCGCGCGCCAAGCGCGACATGGTGACGCTGACGCATACCGATGGCAACGGCTCGGGGCGCTACACGGTGCCGCTCGGCACGCCGATGAGTCCCGGCGACACGGTGTTCGTCGGCGAGCGGTGGTTTTAGGCGACACTCTCTCCACTCGTCATTCCGGGGCGCGCGCAACGCGAGCCCGGAATCCATCGGGCCACAAAACGTGCGGATGAATGGATTCCGGGCTCACGCTGCGCGTGCCCCGGAATGACGGCAGAGAGCTGTGCGCTATCCCTTCAAATGCTTCGCAAAAAACGCCAGGCTGCGCGGCCAGGCGATGTCGGCGCTGGCCTTGTCGTAGCTTGCCCGTTCGTCGCAATGAAAGCCGTGCTGCGCGCCGGGATAGATGTGGACCTCGACGTCGGGCCGCTTGGCCTTGATGGTCTCGACATCGGTCAAGGGAATGCCAGCGTCCTTCTCGCCGAAGTGCAGTTGCGTCGGCACCTTCGGCTTGTCGTCGGCAAAGCGGACGATGGCGCCTCCGTAATAGCCGACGGCCGCCTTCAGGCCCGTCAGCTTGGTCGCCGCGACATAGGCGACGCTGCCGCCGAGGCAGAAGCCGATGATGCCGACCGGGCCGACATCCTTGGCGGCATCAATGGCAGCCTGGGTGTCGCGCAGCGTCGCCGCCCAATCCGGATTGGCGACGAATTTGCGCGCGATCGCGATTTCCTCCGGCGAATAGCCGCTCTGGAAATTCGGCTCGCTGCGGTCGAAGATCGAGGGCGCGATCGCGACATAGCCGTCCTGGGCGAGGCGGTCGCAGACCGAGCGGATGTGGTGGTTGACGCCAAAAATCTCCTGGATCACCACGATCGCTCCCTTTGGCGCCCCGGTGGGGTCCGTGCGGTAGCCGCCGAGTTCGAAACCGTCCGAAGCCGTCAGCGTGATATCTCGTCCCATGGGTCATCCCTTCTCGTTGGAGGGTTGCAATTCGGGTTCGCGAAACAGCAGCGGCTGATTACCGCCACATCCAGTTTTGGCCCCAATCGGCCTTCCAGCCGGCGAGCCGCCCTTTGCGGAACTGCAGGAAGAGCCGGTCCTTGTGCGGGAACAGCCCGCTGCCGCCGAGGTCGCGGAAGGTGAGATAGATCTCATTTCCGGGACGTCCTCTGATGTAGGTGAGGGGCGTGCCGAGCGCGCGCGACGTCTCTTCCACGTCCATCCCAAACACCAGCGGCGCGCTGTTCGACAGCGTCGCTACGAAGGTGGATGGCGCAGGAGCAGGCCCGCCAAATGGCGGCAGGTGCTGCGCGCAGGCCGGTTCCGCGGCGGCGGCGAGCACAAGCAGTGTCGCGGCAATCCTCCTCATGACGCAGCCTTCTGCGCCGACTTGGCCTCGAGGCTATCGAGGAACGGCAGCACCGCTTCGATGAAGGCCTGTGGCTGATCGATATTGACGGCGTGGCCGGCTGCCGGGATCACGACCTTCTGCGCGCCGGGAATCTTGGCCGCCATATAGTCGGAGGCGGCGAGGAACGGTGTGTCGTCGGCGCCGACCACGATCAGCGACGGCACCTTGATATCGGGCAGCGACTCGATCACGCGTGCGTCGCGCTGGGTCAGCATGCCGCGCGCGGCAAGGGCAAGACCCGAGGCATCGCGGTGCGTCACCGTCGAGCGCTCGCGGCTGAACGACTTCAAGAGATCGAGGCCTTCGCGCTCGAACTTCGCTGCGGTGTCGTAAGCGCGCTTGTTCCAGGCTTCGCGAGCGTCGTCCTTCTTGAAGCCGGGTCCGGTGTCGATGATCAAGAGCGCGCGCATCCGCTCCGGATGGGCGCGATAGAACGCAAGCGACATATAGCCGCCGAGCGAAAGCCCGCCGACGATCGCCTTTTCCGCGCCGACCGCGTCCAGCAGCGCGGCCATGTCGGCCACCGTCAGGGCTTCGCTATAGGCCGCGGGATCGCTCGGATAATCGGACTGGCCGTGGCCGCGCATGTCCCACAGCACCAGCCTGTGGCGCTTCGACAGCGCCGCGACCTGCCCCTGCCACATCGCCGAGGTCGATGAATAGCCGTGGGTCAGGAGCAAAGGCGGGCCGTCGCCATGGACCTCATAATAGATTTCGACCCCATCTCGCTTGATTTTCGGCATTGCGTTTCCCCGAGTAGATTCTGGCAGTGATGCTGCGCAATCATCCTAGCGCGATCTGTTCCCGGGTGGGAAATGCGGAAATGGAAGACCCGATCGTTAAAATTCTAGCATTGGCGCTAGACCGCTGTTCATCACGCCTATTAAGCCGCAGGGAACCCATTCTCGGCTAGCCTGGGTTGTCGATCGTCATTGCGAACGCCCAAGGATTTCATGACAGCGTTAGCCAACAAGAATTCGCTAAGACGCCGCTTGTTGCTGGCGTCGGATCGAGGCGACCAAAGCAGCGAGCTGGCCAGAATTTTGCGGTCCGTCGGCGAGGTCGACACCATCTCGACCGCGGAGATTCCCGAGAAGCCCGCGGATAATCTTTCGGGCATCGTGGTCGACATCAACCTGCGTTCGCCCGAGAGCGTGCAACTCGTGCGCAACAAGCTCAGGACGGAAGCCTATCGCGAGATGCCGCGGCTGTTCGTGCTGCAGGACGCATTGCACCACGCGACCATGCAGGCCTGGGCGTTAGGGGCCACCGACACGATCTCGCGTCCGTTCGACGCTGCCGGACTGTTGCAGCGCATCCGCGCCGCGTTTCCGGACGCAGACGGCTACGATGAAACCGATCGCGGCAAGGCCCTGAACCGCGGCGTCGAGGCGGCGCATGCGGTGATGGTCAAGATGTTCGAAAAGCTGCCGGCCGGCGAGCCCCTGCAATTCAGCGATATCGTCGCCGCCGAGCGCAAGATCCTGAAGGCGATCAAGCACTCATCCTTGCGCGAATGGCTGACCATGGTCGGCTGCCATCACACCGACACCTATCGTCATTGCCTGTTCGTGACCGGTTTTGCGGTGGCGTTCGCGCAGCACCTCGGCATGCGCGAGGACGACCAGCGCCGCCTTGCGCGCGCGGCTCTGCTGCACGATGTCGGCAAGGCGTTCATCCCGACCTCGATCCTGGACAAGCCGACCGAATTGACGGCGGACGAGATGGCCGAGATGCGCGAGCATCCGCGGCGCGGCTACGAGGCGCTCTTGGTCCAGGGCGGCTTTCCGCCTGAAATGCTCGACGTGGTGCTGCACCATCATGAGATGCTGGACGGCTCCGGCTATCCGACTGGTCTCCACGGCGGCCAGATCAGCGACATCGTGCGGGTCACCACCATTGTCGACATCTACGCCGCGCTGGTGGAGAGGCGCGCCTACCGGCTGCAGTTCACCCACGCCAAGGCGTTCGCGATGATGGAAGACATGGGCGCCAAGCTCGACCAGCAATTGCTGCAGGCGTTCCGCCCGGTCGCATTCGGGCATTATTGATTCCGACTGCTCAGCCGTCATTGCGAGGAGCGCAACGACGAAGCAATCCATCGGCTCCGCAAGCGGCACTATGGATTGCTTCGCTACGCTCGCAATGACGTGGAGAGACGTTGCCCCGAAATAGCGAGTCGGCGCCTCACTCCAGCATCTTGCGCAATTCGGCTTTGGCGACCTTCTCCAGCGTCGAGCGCGGCATGTCGTCGACGAAGCGGATTTCGCGCGGCACCTTGAAGTCGGCGAGTGCGTTGCGGCAGGCGGCCATGACATCGTCATGCAGGTCGACGGGTGCGATGCCGCCTTGCGGAATGATGAAGACCACCGGCACCTCCTCGAGCATCGGGTGCCTCTTTGCAACCACCGCCGCCTCGCGCACGCCGGGCACCACCGCAATCACCTGCTCGATCTCGGAGGCCGCGACGTTCTCGCCGCCAACCTTCAGCATGTCCTTGGCGCGGTCGCCGAATTTGACGAAGCCGTGCTCGAGCAGCGTGACGCGGTCGCCGGTCAGGAAATAGCCGTGCTCGTCGAAGCTTTCGCGGGTGGCCTTTTCGTTGTGCAGATATTCCTTGAACAGCGACAGTCCGGGAATGCCCTTGATCGAGAGATTGCCAGTGCCGCCGACGTCCGTCGCCGAGCCGTCATCATTGGTGATGCGGATCGAGTATTCGCTCGCCGCGCGGCCGATCGACATCGGCGTGTTCGGCTGGTCGACCTCGCCGACAATGCCGTGGGTGATGGTCTCCGTCATGCCCCACCAGCCGATGGTTTTGACGCCGAATGCGGCAAAGGGCGGCGGCTCGCACACCGCCGTGCCCCAAAGCCGGAACTTGTGGTTGTCAGGAATCTCGTGCTCCAGCAGCGCCTTCATGCAGAACGGAATGGTCGAGGTCCAGGTGCAGCCATGCTCCAGCGCGACGCCCCAGAACCGGCTTGCGGAAAAGCGCGGCTGGATCACGCAGGAGGCGCCGACCCAGAGCGTCGCCAGCATCGAATAGGCGAGCGCATTGGTGTGGAACAGCGGCAGGTAAATCTGGTGCACGTCGCCGGCATGCAGGTCCTCGTGCACCGCATTGACCTTGGCGCCCCACAGCGCATTGGCGTGGGTCCACAACACCGCCTTCGGGCGCGACGTCGTGCCGGACGTGTACTGCACGCTGCAGGGAGCGAGCGGATCGGCGGCGCGGCGCGGCCGGTCGGCGCTGTCGGCGAACAGCGCCTCAAAACTGTCGCCGCGTGACACGGGCTGTGCCGGCGCGGCGCCGGCGTTATGCGAGATCACGGCGATCCAGCGCAGGTCGCGGCAATTGGCTGCGATCGATTCGGCATAGGCCGGCTGGGTGATTGCGGCAACCGCGCCGCAATGGCCGGCGAAAAATTCCATCTCGGCGGCGGCCGAGCGCGTGTTGGTGGTGACCGCGATCGCACCAAGCTCGACGCAGGCGAACCAGGCCAGCATCGCCTCGATGCAATTATCCAGATGGATCAGCACATATTCGCCGGGCGTGACGCCGCGTTTTGCGAGCCCCGCGGCCAGCGCGCCGACGCGCTCGTGAAATTCGCCATAGGTCCATTTCCGCGCCGGCGCCTCGAACGGCGCCCAGATCAGGAACGGGTGATCGCGCCGGATCTCCGCGCGCATCCGAAGCAGCCACGGCACGTCGAGGCCTGCGAACGGTCCCACGATACCAGGTGCTGCCTGTGAATTGGTCATGCTTCCTCCCGCGCAGCCTTGCTGGCTGCTTTCGTTCTTATTCCAGAAGCATTTGTGCCACCGGATCGTACGGCGGGCAAATATTACGGGCGGATTCCCTCCACGTCATTGCGAGGAGCGCAGCGACGAAGCAATCCATGCCCCCGCAAGTGGAGAAATGGATTGCTTCGCTCCGCTCGCAATGACGGTGCTAGGAGGCATCATCCTCATACGACGAAATCTCGATCAGGCTGCCGTCTGGATCGCGGCAATAGACCGAGCGCAGCATGCCGCGCGCGCCATGCCTGGCCACCGGGCCTTCCTCGATCTTGACGCCGTTGGCCTTCAGATGTTCGACGACCTCGTCGGGCGTGCTGGAGGTGAGGAAGCAGAGGTCCTCGCTGCCGGGCGTCTCATGATCGGCTGTGAACCAGTCGATCTTGGAGGCATCGCGCGGCCGCACGTTGATCTTCTGGTTGCCGAACACCAGCGAGGTCCGTGGCGCCTTGCCTTCACCCGGATCGAACACCTTGACCTCCATGCCGAGGATCCTGCTGTACCATTCGGTGGAACGCGCCACGTCTGACACGTTGATCACGAGATGGTCGAGCGCGTTCACCTTGACGGCCATGGCCTCATCCTTTCGTCGCGGTCCAGCGCGCAGGGTGCGCACTGGCTGTCCAATGCGTAGTTTGTTACAACGCACGCCGTCATCAGTTCAATAGAAACGGACCGGAGTGTGAACCCGGCCATATCGGAGGAAACTACATGATTTCACGCCGTACTGCGCTTGGCCTGATCGGTTCCGGGATTTCGACATTCGCGATCGGCCGCGCTTCGGCAGCGGCGGACTATCCGGCACGGCCGGTCCGCTGGATCGTCGGCTATCCGCCGGGCGGCGCCACCGATATCCTGGCGCGCCTGATCGGGCAGCGGCTGTCGGAAAAGCTCGGACAGCAATTCGTGGTCGAGAACAAGCCCGGCGCCGGCAACAATATCGGCACGGAAGCTGCGATCAACGCCGAGCCGGACGGCTACACCGTGCTGCTGGTAAACCCTGCGAACTACATCAACGCCACGCTGTATGCGAATCTGAAGTTCAATTTCGTTCGCGACATCGCGCCGATCGCCTCGTTCCAGCGGGTGCCGAACGTGATGACCGTCAACAAGGACGTCCCGGCCAAGAACGTCGCCGAGTTCATCGCATACGTGAAAGCCAATCCCGGCAAGGTGAACATGGCCTCATCAGGCAATGGCACCTCGGTGCATCTCTCCGGCGAGATGTTCATGGCGATGAGCGGCGCCAAGATGCAGCACGTGCCCTATCGCGGCGCGGCGCCGGCCATCACCGACCTGCTCGCCGGCCAGGTGCACGTGATCTTCGACAACATGCCCTCGATCATCCAGCATATCCGCTCCGGCTCGTTGCGGGCGCTCGGCGTCACCACGGCGGAGCGTTCGCCGCAACTGCCCGACGTGCAGGCCGTCGGCGAGACCGTCAAGGGTTACGAGGCGAGCGCCTTGTTCGGCATGGGCGCGCCAAAGAACACACCGAAGGAGATCATCACCAAGCTCAACAGCGAGATCAACGCTGTGATGGCTGAGCCGGCGATGAAGACACGTTTGGTTGAACTGGGCGGCGAGCCGCGCATCCAGACGCCGGAAGCGTTCGGTGCGGAGATCGTCGCCGAGACCGAAAAGTGGAAGAAAGTGGTCGAGGGCGCCGGGCTGAAGGTGGAATAGGACGCAAGCGCGCATCATCCAGAACCTTCCTGCGGCATCGTGGTCTGAACCTTGACGCCGGCCACGCGACTACGCAGATGCAGGCAATGGTCAGCCTCGCCAAGGCGAAGGAGAACGACGATGCGCAAACTGATGTTGGCAATGCTGGCCGTGACGGCCGTCGGGGCGGGTGTCACCGCCGGCTCCGCTCCCGCCGCGGCCTACGACTATCCCTGGTGCGCCCAAGGCCGGGGTTTCGGCATTCCGGGCGACTGCTCGTATCAAACCTATGGTCAATGCATGGCGAGCGCGTCCGGCCGCAACCTCTATTGCAACATCAACCCACGCGTAGCCTTCGGTCAGCAACAGCCGCCGCGTCGCGGTCGCGTGCATAGGGACTACAATTATTACAACTGAGCTTATGAACGGCGTGCTTCGCCGTGCCTACCGGCCAGCGCCTTCGCGCTGTCAGTTGATGTGCCCTCTCCCCTTGTGGGAGAGGGCTGCGATGGTATCGGCAACAAATTCACTTGGGTGAGGGGTTCTCTCGACGCGCACCGTCGCCCGCGGAGACAACCCCTTGTATCTGCACGGGCATGATTTGTGCGATGGAAGCGATTTAGCGTCTTGGCCGGTGGCCACCGGCCAAGACGCGTGGCGAAGTCGCCCGTTACCCCCTCCGGCCACAACCGTGGATGAGCTT
>NZ_JBVAPG010000249.1:0-8272 GCF_055413685.1 Bradyrhizobium sp. LeoA1Lang
GCATGCGGGCACGATGGGCATACGGCATCGCTTATCGGTGGCGCTTATCTGCTTGCACAGGATCAAAACTGGACTGGTACGATCAGGTTTATCTTTCAGCCGGTCGAGGAAACGGCGATCGGTGCGAATGCCATGATCGCGGATGGCTTCTTCGAGCGCTTCCCAATCGACGACTTCTTTGCCTACCACAACTGGCCGGGACTGCCCCTTGGAACTCTAGCCGTCGCTCGCGGTCCCGTGATGGCCGCTGGCGGAAGGATCGCCATTGACCTCAAGGGCAAGGCCGGACATGCGGCTATGCCACACCAGACCCGCGACACGCTGCTGGCCGCGGGGCACCTTCTGACAGCCATCCAGTCGATCGCCGCTCGCGCGATTGATCCTCAGGAGGCTGTCGTCAGCATCACGACGTTGTCGATGGGCGTCGCCTTCAATCAGATCGCCGAGAGCGTGATACTGGGCGGTACGATGCGCACTCTATCCACCGCTGTCCGCGATCGCATTGAAAGTGAAATCGAACGCATCTGCAGAGGAGTTGCCACCACCTTTGGCGTGGACGCCAAGCTTGCGATCAGAAGAACAGTGTCGCCAACCGTCAATGACGCTCGATCGGCAGCAGTGGCGGCACGCGCAGGAGAAGCGATCGGAGCGCCAGTCTTGCGTAATGCGAAACCAAGCCTTGCACGGCGAAGATTTCTCGAACTTTCTCTGCCGAAAGCCGGGAGCGATGGCGTGGATTGGTAACGGTGAAGAACTGTGGGGACGCGCGCTCCATAATCCAGGCTATGACTTCAACGACGTGATCCTTCCAACCGCGGCGAATTGGTTTGCCGCGGTCGCAAAGCTAGCGCTTGAAGCGGTCAACACATGACACTCAGTGTATCACCGAGCAGTGTTATCGCATCGGAATTGAGCTCCTCGAATTCCACTGAAACGGACAAACTGCTACCCGTCCGGTGTCAAACCGGCAGCACTCTTTGGATCGGCGGCAACTGGTACCCCTCCAAAGACCGGCGCGACCTTCACGACCCGATCTCCTCGCGACGGGAAAATGCTTCTGGGACTGAGCCAGGAGCTATGCGGAATTTTGGGTGATGAGGTGATCAGGCGGCGTGGTTTGCCGGCATTTGGATGACCTCGATGCCGTCGTTGAATCTGACACCTGCGATGACCTTCGGCAACTGCATTCGTCCAGCTTGCATCCAGTCCGCTGTAGCTGGCTGCGCGTCGTCCAGGTTCTTGCTGTTGGAATGATTGGCCACCCGTAGTCTTATCCGGTAATGACGGTAACGTATCGTTCATCCTCACAGCCTTATCCGCGATAAGCGCCCGGAAAGACCATGTCCTGGTCGACGAGCACGTTGAACACATAGCCCGGTCGAATCTCCAGTGTGGGCTGGACGTTCAGGTTCTTGCTAATCGTCTGTTCGGCGACCCGGCCAAAGGTCTCGGCAAAGCTGTTTCGCGCGGCATCTGCGGGTGTCTGCCGATATGAATACGGCGAGCTCGCCGGCACCGACATATCGATGCCCGCACCGATCGCGGCAATGAGGATCGCCGAGCCGAACACCTGGAAATAATGATTATCGACTTGATCATTGAAGCCGCCATAGCCTTCCGCGTCCATGCCGGCCATGCCTCCGATCTGCAACGTCGCGCCGTTCGGGAAGATGATGTCAGTCCAGACCACAAGGACGCGGCTTTGCCCGAACGACATCTTGGAATCGTACCGTCCCAGGAGTTTGGCGCCCTGCGGGATCAACAGCTGATGGCCGGTCGCGCTGTCGTAGACGTTCTGGCTCACTTGGGCGGTGATGCGTCCGGGAAGGTCGGAATTGATGCCGGTGATCAGCGTCGCTGGAATGACGGAGCCGCGTTTCAATTCGTAGGCGGATGTCGGCGCGACCACCTTGTTGGGAAGGTAGCCGAGCTTCTTGAGATCCGCGTTGAAGAAATCCTCTTTCGCCGCTTGCCCGTTCGGGTCGATGTTCTGGATGCCGAAGCCGGCGCGAAGCGCCCCCGCATAAAGGTCCGACGCACCGCGTGCAAGACCGGGTGTCGTCGTCTTTGACGGGGTCGCCGCATTGCTGGCCGTTGTATTTGATGTTTGCAGCTTGCTGAGATTGACGGCGAGTGGGGAATCGTAGGCGGCATCGTTCGCCTGCACGCGGGCCATACGTTGGCGCTGCCGTTCGCGCAGATATTGTTCATGCTCCTCGTGCTCGAGGCGCGCGCGCCACAACGCTTCCGACTCGAGTTGCGAGCCGGTCGGCGCCTCAGTCCGTTGTCGGCCGGAGAAAGGATTGTTTGGGGGCTTTGGTGTTTCGGGCTGCGGCGGCGCCGGCTGGAATGTCTGTGCCTCCTGTTGGTCGCCGATGATGCCGTTGGGGACGCCTTTCTTGAGTTGATCGGCATAGGTCGACGCCGGGTTCGATGACGCGGTGTCGATGCCGGCCTCGCGACGGAAGTACAGACCGCGCGAGGTCAAGCCGTAGAAGATGACGGCGAAGAACACGATCACCAGCACGATGGCGACAATGATCGGCAGCCGGTTCAGGCGGCGGATTCCTCTCCCCTCGCCCTCCGGAGCGCCGCCGAGCTTCAGCGATTGCGCCATGATGACCCCTTTACCCGCGCTGCATAACGGAGAGCGGACTGGCCGGCGATGCGCCAGCGGCGGTTGCGCTATAAGCGCGGCCGAGCTCGACGCTGCCGGTCGACAAGCACGCCAGGACCTGACCGTTGTAGGACTCGATCACATAGGCGAGTGGAATGGTCTTCTCGCCCTTGGTCTTCTGATCGGTCGCGACCGCATATCCCCAGCTCTTGAGCGACGTCTCCAGCGCCTGGCCGAAGGGCGTGCCGTCGGGCTTCAGGATGATGGTGCCAGAGCCGGGCCCGACCTGCTCCGCGAATTTCGTCACCATGTCGCCGGCGATCGCGGAAGCCGCGGGACCGGAAAGATCTGATGGCGCCGAGCTCGCCACCAGGGCGCCGCCGCCGAACGAGGTGCATCCGGCGAGCGGCAGGCCGAGCAGGGAGAGAAGGACGAGCCGAGGCATCGAGGAGACCTGCCGCATGATCAGCCTCCCCTCCGAATCGTCACCTTGTCCTGGTTCCAAAAGCCAACGCCGGAGACCAGAATGGCGGTGTCGATCTGATAGTCGACCACCATCATGTCACCCTTCAGCCGATAGTTGACGATGCGGTTCTGACCGCCCGACACGACGAACAGGACCGGTGCGTCCTGACCCGAGAGCGACGATGGAAACTGGATGTAGGTCTTCACGCCATCGCTGTAGACCCGCGTCGGCCGCCAGGACGCACTGCCGCTCACGCTGTAGGCGAAGCTCAACTGCTCGGCGGGAACGCCAGCGCCCGGAATCACCTCAGTGCCAATACGCGCGTTGACATCCGCGAGCCGGCCGCTGACATCCTCCGGATATTCAAAGCCGACGCGCGCCATGTATTGGGTCGCATTCGACTTGAGCTGGATGTGATAGGTTCGCCGCGAGGTCGTCACCACCATCGAGGTGACGAGCCCTGGCTCCGACGGTTTGACGATCAGGTGGATGGCTTGTCCGCCGACCGCTCCGGACGTCGCCGGTTCGACCTTCCAGCGTACGGTATCGCCAACCAGCACATCGCGCACGACCTCACCGGCCTCGAGCTCGATGTCGCAGACCTCGAGCGGCGAGCAGACGACGGAGGGCTGGACCTCGCCGAACAGGAAGACGACCTTGCCGTCCTTTCCGCGCGTCACAAGGCCGGTCGATCCGCGCCACTGGCTCGAAATTCTTGTGCCCTTTCGCTCCTTGGCGTTCATTGCCTGCGCGTGTGCGCTGACATTGGCATGCAGCAAGCCGAAGGCGGATGCCGCGAGAACAACGCATGTATGAAGTCTGATCATGTTTGGGTGCATCGGCGTCCCCGCCCCTTTCATAGTTGCGCCGTCCAGTCGAAATCGCGCAGGTAGAGACCGATCGGATTGAGCCGGATGGTCTGCTCGTCCTGGGGCGGAGTCAGCGTGACAGTGGCGATGCCGCGAAAGCGGTGCTCGCCGGTTTCCTTACCTTTCCTGTCGCGCTCGAATTCAGTCCAGTCGATCTGATAGGACTGGTTGGACAGAGCGACGATGTTGTTGACCTCGACGGCGACCGTCGTCGTCTTGGCCTTCTCGAACGGCGAGTTGCTCCGGAACCAATCATTGATCTTCTGCGTGGCGGGATCGGAGGTCCGCAGCAGCGCGTAGGTCCGATCGATATATTGCTTCTGCACGACCGCATCGGGCGTCACCGATCGGAAGTTCGAGACGAAGCTTCCGGGCGTCGCGCGCACCACCCGCGGATCCGCATATTCGATCTGCTGCGGATAGCCGGCGCTCAAGGCGGTCCCAAGCTTGTCGACTTCGACGATATACGGGACGAGCTTGACCTGCGTGCTCTGGAACAACGCGTAGGCGAAGCCGATCACCGCCATCACCATGGCGACAATGCCGATGGTGCGCCACGTCGCGGCCGCTTTTACGTAGGAGCCGTAGCGCTCGTTCCATTCCTGTCGGGCGGCGAGATAGGGGTTGTCGGGCGGATTGCGCGCGGCCATTCGAGAAAGGGTCTCCACTGATCACCTATTGGGTTGAATCGGTTCAAGTCTTTCCAGTCGATTGTCGCTGCGAGCGCCGCTGATCGAGCTTGGCGTTGGCGAGGCCGAGCGTCGACGTACCAAAGGAGCCTGGCGCGCCGATGGCCTGGTCGCGCGCGGCGGAGGCGAGCGCGCCGCCCGCCGAGCCGATGCCTTGCGTCATGGCCTTGAGGGCGGCTGCGCCAAACGAGGCGCCGTCGGCACGCGCGGCGCTGAACCCGGCTGCCCCTGCCCTCGCGCCTCCCAGGGCGAGGCTGGCGCCGCCAGCCGCGAAGCTCGCCGCCTGTCCCGCATGCTTCACCACTTCCATGCCGCTGCCGACGGAGACGCCCTGCACGACGCCTTGTACGATATTCGGCACGTAGATCGAGATGATGAAGACGACGACGGAGATGCCACCGATCGCCAGCGTCCCGACAAAGGCGTCGTTGCCGGTGCCCGTCTGGTTGGCGAGGTTCAGCAAGGCGTCGGACCCGATCTTGGCGATCATTACCAGCGCCATGAGCTTCATGCCGACGGAGAACGCGTAGACCAGATAGCGGATGGCAAAATCCTTGGTGAAGGACGAGCCGCCGAGGCCGAGCATGATCATGCCGGCGAGCAGACCGACATACATCTCGACCATCACCGCCACGAAGATCGCCGCAACGAGCGAGAAGGAGATCACCACGATCACCATCGCGAATACTGAGGCAATCGCCAGCGCATTGTCCTGGAAGAGGCCGAACTGCGCGTTATGCGACATCGCGGAGGCGACCTTGAGACCCGCGTTGAACACATCCGCGGGCGATGCCGAGCCGCCGCCAGCACCGATCTGATAGAGGCTGTCGACGACCGCTTTCGCGAAATTCGGTCCCTGATCGAGCACGAAGGCGAAGAAGCCGATGAACATGACCCGCCGCACCATCTCGGCGAACCACGCATCGAGGGTTGCGGTCTGAATGGCGAGCCAGACCGCGGCAAGGCCGACCTCGATGCCAGCGAGGATCCAGAACAACGACTTGGCCGCCTGCATGACGGTCGTCTGCCAGCTCTTCGCGGCGGTCGTCACCGAATTTTGAAGCGTCGTGAGAACGCTGCCGTCCTGCTGCGCCAAGGCAGGATGCGCAGCCACGACAATGCCGATCGCAATGATCAGAGCGAGCCCTGGTTTAATCCCACGCATCCCCGCCCCCTCCTCTACCAACGCGGTTTCATCTGCTGGCCGCCGGACGTCTTGTAGTCCTGCGGGGGTTTGAAGAAGTCGCTTGCGCGCGATGCCGCGCCCCGTGCCGGCACCGGCGCGCGCGGCGCGAAGACCAGCCAGGCCCCTGCAGCGCAGGCGCCAATCGCGATAACGACGATGATGATCGTGGACGGTCTCACCAACGGGGCTCCATGGTCTGGCCGCCGGTGGTCGTTGGCGCTGTTGCCTTGAAGAACTGCTCGCGGCGGGCCTGCGACAGATCCTTGCTCGCCTGCGAGGACTGGAACCAGGTCGCCATCATCGTGGTCTGCTGCGCGACGAGACCCCGTAGTTTCTGCATCTGGGCGACTTCTTGCGCGGCGATCTCATGGCCGACCTGCAGCGCCTTCATCTGTCCGTCGGAGCTCTCGGAGGCCGTCTGGAGTTGCGCCATCGTCGAGCTCTCGGTCGCGAACTGCTGGGAGGTGAGACCCGCCGCCTGCAGCGTGCTTGAGATCGTGTCGCGGTTCGTCGTCGACCACGTCTGATAGGTCGAACCGAAGCTCGCGCCGTTTGGCAGATTGGTCTTGAACTGCGCGTAGCTCTGAAAGCGCTGCTTGAGCACGTCGTCGATGTTGCCCATCGAGAACGCCATGCCCTGGCCCTGGTTGACGATGTTCTGCAACTGCTTGAGGTCGTTCTCCACCTGCCCCCAGACATGCGAAGGCAACTGGGCCGTGTTCTGCAGCATGTTCTCGTAGATCCTGAGCTGGTTCTGAATCTGCTGGGCGAGCTGCGAGATCTGCTGAATCTGGTTGTTGATCTGCGTCGTGGACTGGCCGACGAGGCTCACCAGTTCGCCATTGTTAAGGATCTGCGTGAATTCGGTGGAGCCGCCGGCCGCGGCGCCGGCCAATGCCGGACCCACGGCGGGTAGTCCGATGATGGTGGCGACGATGAGCGCCCTACAAATCGGCGGGAAGCGTCTCGGCATGGCCGATCCCCCTTTCCTTGAGCCAGTGAACGGGCCAATTGGCATCGGCCTTCTTCAGCGTCAGGATGCGCTGAGGTCCTCCTTGCCGGACGCGCCGACGAAGGAGAGCGCGATAGGGCCGAGCGCCATGTTGAAGAGGCGGCGGCCCTCTGGCGAAGCGACGTAGTATTCGCGCTTGGGCACCGCGGTCGCGACGATCTCAATCTGCCGCTCGTTGAAGCCGATGCGCTCATAGAATTCGCGCGTGCCGGGCTCACGCGCCGCGCCGTTCGGCAGGCAGATCTTCGTTGGGCAGCTCTCTTTCAGCACATCGATGATGCCGGAGCGCTCGGCATCCGAGATCGATTGCGTGGCGAGCAGCACGGCGCAATTGGCCTTGCGCAGCACCTTCAGCCATTCGCGGATCTTGTCGCGGAAGACGGGATGGCCGAGCATCAGCCAGGCCTCGTCGAGAATGATCAGACTTGGCGCGCCGGTCAGCCGTTTCTCGATTCGCCGGAACAGATAGGTCAGGACCGGGACGAGGTTGCGCTCGCCCATATTCATCAGCTGCTCGATCTCGAAGGTCTGGAACGACCCGAGTTGCAGGCCATCTCTCTCGGCATCGAGCAGCTGACCCATCGGACCGTCGACGGTGTAGTGATGCAGCGCATCCTTGATTTCGCGCATCTGCACGCCCGACACGAAATCCGACAGCGATCGTCCGCGCGCCTCGGCCATCAGGCCGATCTGCCGCGAGATGGCGTTGCGATGATCGGGCGTGATCAGGACGCCTTGCACGGCGACGAGCGTCTCAACCCATTCCGCCGCCCAGGCCCGATCGGTGTCCGTCGATAAGTCCGATAGCGGACAAAACGCGAGCGCCGCCGCGCCGTCCGGGTCATCGCCGCCGATCTCGTAGTGATCGCCGCCAGCGGCCAGCGTCAGCGGCATCATCGAGCGGCCCTTGTCGAAGGCGAAGATCTGCGCGCCGGCATAACGCCGGAACTGCGCTGCGATCAGTGCGAGCAGCGTCGACTTGCCGGAGCCCGTCGGCCCGAACACCAAGGTATGGCCGACGTCGTCGACATGCAGGTTCAGCCGGAAGGGTGTGGAGCCGGATGCGACCTGCATCAGCGGCGGGGAGCCCGGAGGATAGAACGGGCATGGCGCGGTCGGGCTGCCCGACCACACCGAATTGAGCGGGATCAGGTCGGCGAGGTTACGGGTGTTGATGAGCGGCTCGCGGATGTTGGCGTACCAATTGCCCGGCAGGCTGCCGAGGAACGCTTCGGTCGCGTTCAGCGTTTCGATGCGCGCGCCAAAACCTTCAGCCTGGATCAGGCGACGGACGGCCTCGGCCTTCTCCTGCAGGCGCGCGCTGCTCTCGTCGAACAGCACGATGACCGGCGTGTAATAGCCATAGGCGACGAGTTGCGAAGAGGCTTCCGCGATCGCATCCTCGGTCTCAGCCACCATGGCGGCCGCATCCT